>DASQAM010000032.1:0-2548 GCA_035635735.1 Gemmatimonadales bacterium
AGACGAGCAGGTCGCGAACCTGCAGCCGGTGTACTGGCTGGAGCAGAAGCAGTACGTGAACCTGGGCGGCGTCGGCATGACGCTCGATCCCCAGCAGCTCGGCCGCCAGTATCTGGAACGAGCGGACGTGATCGTGCTGCAGGCCATCAAGGATCAGATCGGCAAGCGGCCGATTTACTACTCGCGCACCGTGGGCCCGTATGCCGACCAGTTCGGCCTCAGCGGGTACCTGGAGGGACACGGTTTCGCGCGCAAGCTGCGCCAGCAGCCGCTGGCCCAAAGCGACAGCATCAAGCTGATGTCGGTGTTCGGGTTCGTGAACCTGCCGCGCACGGAGGCGCTCGCCTTCGGCGTGTATCACGCGGCCTCCGCCGCGCGCCATCGCCCCCGCGGCTGGGTGGACCGGCCGTCGGAAGGGATTCTCGCGACCTACGGGCTGTTGTATCAGTCCTTGGCGCAGGCGCTGCGCCCCACCAAGGGGGAGGTCGCGAACCGGGCGCTGATGCTCGCCGACTCGGTGTTCAAGAACACCAGCTACGGGTACATCCCTCCAGCCGATCGTTGACCGGCGCACGGGTGACCTGCCCTGTGCAGCAGAGGTCCCATTGGATAGGGATTACCCGTCCAGTCTCGGTGACATCTTGGCACGCGCGACCTCGCCCAGGTTGAATCTCGTCGTCGGCCTGCTCTGCTTCGCGTGGGGCGTCCCCGCGCACGCACAGTACGATGGCACGCGCCACGGCGGGTGGTTCATTGCCGATTTTGGGTATGGCTCAGCGCATCTGTCCTGCGACACGTGCCGCCGCAGCCCGCACCTCGATGGCCTGGACGTGCTTCTCGGGGTCGGCGGGATGCCGTGGCCGCGTCTGCGACTTGGAGCCGTGCTGGAGGTCTGGGAGCATCCGGTGGGCGACGGGGAAACGCTTAAAGCGATCACCACGGCGACCGCTACGTTGTACTACTACCCGCGAATCAGTGGCCTCTTTCTCGAAGGGGGCATGGGGCTGTCTGACTATCGAGTCGTCAAGGGGCTGCACGAGGGGTTTCTGTTCGAGAACGCCGATGCGACTCCCGTGAGGGGGACGGGTTGGGGGCTCACCGTGGGCCTCGGGTATGATTTTCGAATCGGCCAGGAGTATTCGATCGGGCCGCGCCTGGCGTACGCCCAAGGCGCTGTCGCCACGCTCCATTCTCCCGTAAACAAGCCAGTGGCGAGCGGATGGACGCAGAGCGTGCTGTCGGCAGGCATCACGTTCGGCATTCACGCACCTGACAACAGGTGGATCACGCGGCGTTATTGAAGCCGCGCATGAAGCGATGCTGCCATCACTTGGCACGGTGGGCACGGCCGTACTAGGTTTGCATGCGCACTGCCGGAGCGCTCGCGTCTCTGGGCAAAAATGTGGGCAAACCTTCGGCGGGTGTTCCTTGGAGGGCTAGACCTAACTGGTAAGGCGGCGGTCTTGAAAACCGCTGGGCGCAAGCCCGTACAGGTTCGAGTCCTGTGCCCTCCGCTTCTCTCGTCTCCTAATCTTGTTCCCGCGTTACGCCGCCTATGGTGCCATGGTCAATCAGCGCTTTGAAACCTTGCGCCTTCGCCGGTTTGGCTCTCACTGTGGCCGCGCTTCACCTCCCCGCCACGGCACAGGCCCAGTCCCTGGTCGCCGGGATCTGGTCGGGTTCGATCATTGACCCTTATGGCCAGTCCAAGCCGGTCGTTTACGACGTAGCGGGTCCTCCCGACTCCCTGTCTATCACATTATCTCAACCTTCAGGTGGACGGCCCGTCGCCTTTGCTGACGTTCATTTGGTGGCCGACACGCTCTCGTTCAGGTGGGCGGGCGGGGCCCAAGGATCGCGGGTCGCCTGCAAGTTGTTACGGCAGACGGACGGGGGTTACGAGGGGAGCTGCTTCGACTCTCAAGGGCGGGAGGGACGCATGCGCATGGTGCCTCCTCGGAAGCAATAGCGCGGGGGCGCCAGCACTCTTGGTCGCCGCATGGTGGTCAGAGGGCAGCTCCAGCAATGGGCCAGGTTGGCACCTGCTTGATCCCGACACGGAGCTCGGCGTGGTTACGGTTTGGGGAGAAGCTCCCCCAGGCGCCGACAGAGTGCGAGTGGAACGAGACGGCGAACGTCGCGAAGAGCGGTAGCGAACGGTGTCTACTTGGTTCTCTGGTGGGACGTGCCCTGCCCCGCGATGCCTTCCAGGGCCACTTCGTTCCGTGTGCGCGGCGAATGGACTCTCGGGCCGGCGTGGCGAGGCGGCGCGCCGCAGGCATGAAGCGACTCTTCGGCGCCTGGTTCCTCGGGAGTCTCATCTATTCCCTTGCGATGCAGACGATCTGCTCGATTGTGAGCGGGCGACCAGGCGGATACTGCCTCCACCAACCCGATGGGATCATTGGGACCGCCAGTCTTGCGCTACTCGCTTGGCGGTTCCTGTTCCGGTTACGGTCCCCGGCGCGCCGTGTTGCCAGCGCCTAAGCAGGCGGTGCAGCGTAGATTGAGGACGAATTCCATGCCAACTAAGGCCGTCTACTTCCTA
>DASQAM010000033.1:0-1635 GCA_035635735.1 Gemmatimonadales bacterium
GTCACCAGGAAAAACCCCACCGCGTAGCGCAGCAACACGGGCGCTTCGAGCAGCATCGCCTCACCCACGATCAGCAACAGGGCGCTGAGGACGGTCCGGACAATTGCGCCCGTCACGTGAGCCTCCGGGAAGGCTCCAGCGTGTCGATGATCATGATCTTCTGCCAGATCTTACCTGACAGCCCGGTCGTCAGCGTCTCCACGTCATTCACCGCATCGAGCACTACGGGATCCTGGGAATCCTGCACGTAGAGCGCCGCCACCTTACTCGTCAGGGACAGGAGCTCTGAGCAGTAGTCCAGGTAGCGCGACAGCTCGAAGCGCGTCATGGCGCGCTGCGGTGACGTCGCCGTGGTGGCGCCCTCGCCGAGCAATTGATCCGGGTCCTTCGTCAGTTGGTGCATATCCACGATATGCGCGATGCTCCGCAGCTCGTGCAACGCGGCCAGCGCCCGCCGTCGCTTGATGCGCGTCTCGACGTTCGCGAGAAACAGGACCGCGATCCCGAGGAAGACCACGTTCTGAATGGCCTGGGACGATTGCAGGAAGCCGGCGAACTCCTCCCAGCGCGGCGCGAGTCGCAGGTGGAACAGCGCCTCCAGCGCGACGAACACGATGATCGCGATCAATGCCCAGGTGGCAACGCGCAGGGGCAAGTTGGGGCGGCGCAAGTCGGCTGCGCGCGTCATCGATTCGCTGGCGGCGTCGAGCAGGTCGCCCGACACGCGCTCGAGCCCCGAGCCGGGAAACCGCTCGCCGATGCGCCGCCGCAGGCGCTCGAGCGTCTCCACGATGCGGGACCCATCGAGTCGACGGTACATCGTCACTAGGGGAGAAACTCTGCCGGGATTGGGTGCACCGGGTCCTCGTCGAACCAGATGGCCGACGCCACCCACCACCGCTTCCCGTTCCAGAAGAGCTGCAATGCGTTGACGCCGCGCCCTTCCACCGGCCCGTCCGCCGTGCGCCGCTCCTCGTACGTGCTGAACACCTGTACGATATTCCCGTACGACCGGGTGACACGGTGGACTTCCCGCTCGAAGAACCCGTCGTGCACCATGCTGGAATCGGAGCCGTCCACGAACGCTTGGTGATCCATCATACGAGCGTAGGGCCCCTGTTTTCCGACCCCCGTCGCTACGAAGCGGAGGTCGGGGATGTAGAGCGAGCGATCGCGCGACCACTGCCGCGGCTGGCCGGCGGGACCGGTGATGACGTCGTAGTAGGCCTTGACGACACCGTCCACCGTGGCCACGTCGGCGGCGCGGGGCGCGACCGCCGGCACATCCACGTGCTGGCGCGCAGGCGTCTGGGCGCCGAGCGTGACGGGAAGGAGGAGCGCGACGGACAGGAAGCGAATCGGGTGGGGTCGAGACATGCCGCCTCCGGATCGGATGGAAGGGTGTTCCTAACCTACGGGAGACCGATCGCCACGCCCAGCCCGATGGCGCCGGCTCCCAACGCCAGCAGAGTGAGGAGCAGCGGCAGCGCGAAACGCAGCCAGTCTTCGTAGCGGACCTGCGCGGCAGCGAGGATTGCCATGAGCGCACCGTTCGTGGGTGTGAACAGCTCGCACAGTCCGCCTCCGTATTGATACGCGAGCACCGTGACCTGGCGCGACAGCCCGAGCAGGTCC
>DASQAM010000034.1:0-6650 GCA_035635735.1 Gemmatimonadales bacterium
GGAGAGAAGCCGGTACGGCCGTCGGAGCTGCGGTTCCCGCTCATCGTGAAGCCGCTCCTGGAGGACGCGTCGGTGGGTATCGCGCAGGCGTCGGTGGTGGAGGACGATGAGGAGCTTGGGGTACGCGTGAAGTTCATCCACGAGAAGTTCCACCAGGCGGCCATCGTCGAAGAGCTGATCGAGGGCCGGGAGCTCTACGTCGGCCTGATCGGGAACGGCACCCTTCAGGTCCTGCCCATCGTCGAGCTGACGTTCGGCGAGTCCGACGGGGAGCATCGCATCGCGACGTACAAGGCCAAGTGGGATGAAGAGTACCGCAAGCGGAAGAAGATCAAGAATGTGTTCGCGAAGGGACTGTCGGACGAGGTTGCCGCCAAGATCGGGGACACCTGTACCACGGCGTTCCACGCCTTGTGGCTGCACGACTATGGGCGCGTGGACCTGCGGCTGACGCACGATGACGCGGTCTACGTCCTGGAGGTGAACCCCAATCCGTTTCTCGCGCAGGAAAACGAGATGGCGGACGCGGCGGAGAAGGCGGGCATGAGCTACAACGCCTTCATCCAGCGGATCGTGGACGAGGCACTGGCACGTGGCGCCGCATAAGCGCGAGATCCCGACGCCCGAGCTGCGCTGTCCCACCTGCGCGGCCGAAGTGCAGCGGTTCTGGGCGAATTGCTCGAACTGCGGTCGCCGGCTCGAGTGGCGCGACACCACTAAGGAGACCGGCGCAGAGTGCTACTACTGCGGTTGGGTCGTGTCGGACAGCTTCTCGTACTGCCCCTGGTGCGGTCGCGACATCGCGGACCGGGACTCGAGTCCGAAGCCGCTC
The DNA here is from genome assembly GCA_035635735.1 of Gemmatimonadales bacterium. Classification (GTDB taxonomy): domain Bacteria; phylum Gemmatimonadota; class Gemmatimonadetes; order Gemmatimonadales; family GWC2-71-9; genus AG41. The sequence goes on from DASQAM010000034.1 coordinate 833, forward strand.
AAGGCCCCCAAGGGGTTCAAGTATCACCGGCGCTGCCAGTGGGGCTGCGGCGGCGGCGTGATGTACCCGATGCGGTCCTGCCCCTGGTGCGGGCGCCCGCAAAAATGGCGCTACCAGGAGTTCCACAACATCTGCCCGCACTGCAACAAGGGCGTGAACGATTGGATGGACGTCTGCCCGTGGTGCGGCAAAGACGCCACCGGGCGCGATCTGATCCGCCAGGCGCTGCGGCGGGCGCGGCAGCTGTTGGTCGTCGGCCGCCTCAAGGATTGGAAGTACCGCGTGCTCTTGCGCCCCGGCGTTTCCGGTGTGACGCACCGGACGCCCAAGATCATCGAGATCGAGCGCCGCTACGTGACCAGCAAGCGGCGGCGGCGCGACGAGATCTCCTGGAACATGCTGACTGGACTGATTCTCCACGAGCTGGGGCACTCCTTCCTCTATCACAATTGGTCGTTCACCCGGACCGGGCGATTCCGACGGGCCTTCGGGGAGGTACGCAAGGCGTACCGCGTGTCCGACTCGAAATGGGTCGACTTCGAGCGTCGCGGCGTCACCACCACGCTGCCGAACTACGTCACTGCGTACGCCGCGACGCACCCGCAAGAGGATTTCGCCGAGACGTTCCGGTTCTACGTCTCGCGTCGCGGGCGGCTGCGCGAGCTGTTCGCCGAGTTCGGGCGCAAACGCAAGGGCGTGCCGGTGTTCGAGAAGTTTCTGGTGCTGCACGATTACATCCGGAGCCTCAGGGGATGGAGCTGAGCCGCGAGATGAAACGTGGGCCGGTTGTTCCTCGCCCGTCGCGACCCTGGCGGCCATGCTCCTCGCCTATCGCTCGGGGCTCATCAAGCCGACCGAGAAGTTCACCTCGAGATCTTGCGGCTGCTCGCCAAGTCCCGCAGCCGGCGTTAGCCGGTCGTCAGGATTCTCCGACCGCCGCCGCCTCCTTGGCGAAGGCGCGGGATCGCGCCACCAGGTCCTGATACCCCGCCACCTCCTCGGCACGGCGCGTCGCGTCCCAGCCGAGGGCCTCGGCCAGCCACTGGGCGACCGGGCTCGCCGCCGGCACTGCTTGGTCGCGGGTCGCATAGAACAGATGCAGGCGCCGCACCAGCACGTCCGAGAGCCGAACCGCCATCTCCCGCTCCACCGCGTGCGCCACCTCGGCCCACAGGGTCGCCCGCCCGGCGACGATGGGTCGCCCCAGCGCGCGGTCGCGGTCCACCAGGTTGAGAACTGCGGCCGATTCGCTGCCGTAGGCAGCCACGAGGTGGCGGGCCGTCCTCTCCGACGCCCCCCGCTCCATCGCCGCCTTGACGAGCCCTTCCAGGTCGGCCGTCTCGCCTCCAGGGAGGGGCAGCCGGTCCGTCGGCGCGCGGGGACCGCGGGGACGGCCATCCAGCTCGCGCAGGCGGGCCGCGAGTCGGTCCACCGCGTCACGGGCCATGACGCGATACGTGGTGAGCTTGCCGCCGGCGATGGTCAACAGGCCGCTTGGGCTCTCGACCAGGCGGTGCTCGCGCGAGGCCGCCGACGGCCCCACCTGCCGCGGCGGTCGCAGCAGGGGTCGCAGGCCGGCCCAGCTCGCGATCACGTCTGCCGGAGAGAGGCGCGCGTGCGGGAAAAATGCGTTGGCTGACCGCAGCAGGTAGACGACGTCGTCTGCCGTCGCCCGCACCTCGTCGGGTGACGCGTCCTCGTCCGTGTCCGTCGTCCCGATGTAGCTCAGATCGCCCCACGGAAGCACGAACATCACGCGCCCATCGATCGGTGACATGAGGGTGACCGCCTGCGTGTGCCCGACGCGCTTGCGGGGCACCGCCACGTGCACGCCCTTGGTGGGCCGCAGCAGCAGATCCGACCCGGCATCGTCGAGGCGCCGCACACGGTCGACCCACGGACCCGTCGCGTTGACGACCACAAGCGCCCGGACAGTCGACGTACCTCCCGTCAGCTGGTCCCGTACGGTCGCGCCGCCCACCCGGCCGTCCGGTTTGATGAGCGCTGTGACTTCGGAGTAGTTCGCGACCAGGGCGCCCGCGTGCGCGGCGCTGCGCATGGTGGCGATCACGAGACGGGCGTCGTCGGTCTGCGCATCGTAGTACAGGGCCGCGCCCTTCAACTCCTTGTCCCGCAGCCCGGGCTCGAGACGCAAGGTGGCCTTGGGTCCCAACCAACGATGCACCTTCACGTTGTGGAAGGCGGCCAGGAGATCGTAGATCCACATCCCTGCACGGAGCTTCCAGGCGGGGATCCGCGCGCCGCGGTACACGGGGAAGAGGAAGGGCAGGGGATGCACCAGATGCGGGGCGATGCCGAGCAGCACACGACGCTCGCGGCTCGCCTCGAACACCAGGCGAAACTCGCCTTGCTCGAGATAACGGATCCCGCCGTGAATGAGCCGTGATGAAAGCGACGAGGTGCCGCCCCCGAGGTCGCCCTTGTCGACCACCGCGGTGCGAAAGCCCCGGAGCGCCGCGTCGCGGGCGATCCCGGCACCGGTGATCCCGCCGCCGATAACCAGGACGTCGACCGGCTCGGCCGCCATTGATGCCAATGCCGCCGCGCGCGTGCGATGCGAAAAGGGCGTCTCGCTCGTCGACGTTCTCCAGCTTGGCCCGGCAGCGGGCCCGGGGTAGGTTTCGAGACTTCCGGGAGGAGAATGTAATGCCGGTTGCCAACGGACGGCGCGTGGCGGTAATCGCCGGCTGCCGCACGCCGTTCTGCAGGTCAGGGACGGTGCTCAAGGACGCTCGCGCCGTGGACCTCGCCCGCTTCGTGGCGCGCGAGCTCCTCGAACGTACCAACCTGGACGGCGCCGACGTGAATGCCGTGATTTTCGGGCAGGTGGTCCCGTCAGCGCTCGTCCCCAACGTCGCTCGCGAAGTGAGCCTCCTACCGCAGTTCCCCAAAGAAATCCCCGCCTACTCCCTGAACCGCGCCTGCGCGTCTTCCGGACAAGCCGTCGCCAACGCGTACGACGAGATCATGCTCGGCGATGCCGACGTCGTGCTGGCGGGCGGAGTGGAGTCGCTGTCCGACATACCGATCCTCGCGTCGCGCCGCCTCGCCGACATCCTGGTCGAGGCGAGCAAGGCCAAGTCGCTTGGCGCGCGGCTCCGCACGCTGAGTCGGATCCGGCCGCGCGACCTGATCCCAGTGTCCCCCGCCATCGCCGAGCCGTCGACCGGGGAGTCGATGGGCCAATCGGCGGAGAAGATGGCCAAGGAGAACCACATCTCGCGGGCGGCACAGGATCGTTGGGCGCTCCGCAGTCACGAGTTCGCGGCCCGGGGAACCGACGACGGCCGCATCGCGGCGGAGATCGTGCCCTGGTTCGGGCCTGGAGGCCGCGTGGGCGACGGCGTGGTCACCCAGGACAACGGCATCCGCCGGGACACCTCGCTCGAGCAGATGGCCAAGCTGAAGCCGGTCTTCGATCGCCGCTACGGCAGCGTCACCGCCGCTAACTCCTCGCCGCTCACCGACGGGGCGTCCGCGGTTCTGCTGATGAGCGACTCCGCGGCGCGCGCGCTCGGCTACACCCCGCTGGCCTACGTCCGCTCCTACGCGGTCGCGGCGGTGGACCCGGGGTGGCAGCTGCTCCAGGCGCCCATCTTCGCAGTTCCCAAGGCGCTGGAGCGCGCGGGGATCCAGTGGAAGGAGCTCGGGGTGATCGAGGTGCACGAGGCGTTCGCCGCGCAGGTGCTCTCGAACCTGCAGGGATGGGGGGCGCTGGGCTGGGAGATCAACGAGGACATCATCAACGTGATGGGCGGCTCCATCGCCATCGGCCACCCGTTCGGCGCGACCGGCACCCGGCTCGTCACCACGCTCGCGAACGAGATGGCCCGTCGGGACGTGCAGTTCGGCCTGCTGTCGATTTGCGCGCAGGGTGGGATGGGTCTCGCCATGGTGCTGGAGCGCCGCTGATGGCTCCCGGCGCGGCGCTCACCTGGGAGCTGGTCGACGACGGCGTCGCCGTCGTCACTTTCGACTTGAAGAACGAGCCGGTCAACAAGCTCTCAGCCGCGGTGAAGCAGGACCTGCTCGCGACGTTCGACGCGTTGGAGCACGACGCCGCCGTGCGGGCCGTCGCCTTCTTCTCGGGGAAGCCCGAAAACTTCATCGCCGGGGCCGACATCGAGGAGTTCGTTCGGCTCACCACCGCCGCGGAAGCCGAGCGGCTCTCGGCCGAGGGCCAGGAAATGCTGGGCCGGGTGGCGCGCTTCCCCAAGCCGATCGCCGTCGGGATCCACGGCGCGTGCCTCGGCGGCGGGCTCGAGTTCGCCCTCGCTTGCGGGTACCGCGTGGCGTCCGATCATCCCCGGACCCAGCTCGGCCTCCCCGAGGTGCAGCTCGGTATTCTCCCGGGGGCGGGCGGCTGCCAGCGGCTCCCCCGGTTGATCGGCGCCCGCGCGGCGCTCGACATCATCCTCGCGGGCAAGGTCGAAGGCGCCAAGAAGGCGTTCCGTTTGGGCATCGTCGACGAGCTGGTCCATCCCGCCATCCTCAAGGACGTCACGATCGCCGCGGCGCAACGCATGGCAGGCGCCTGGCGCCCGCGTCGCAAGCGGCCGGGCGGGTTCCGCGCATGGCTGCTCGACGGTAACCCGCTGGGCCGGGCCTTGGTCTTCCGGGCGGCGCGGAAGCAGGTGCTGGCGCAGACGCGCGGCAACTATCCCGCGCCGCTGGCCGCGTTGGAGGCGGTGGAGCATGGGCTGAAACACGGCATGGCGGAGGGTCTGAAGCGCGAGGCGCAGCTGTTCGGGCAGCTCGCCGTCACCGACGTCTCGCGTAAGCTGGTCCAGATCTTTTTCGCCACTACCGCTCTCAAGAAGGACTTCGGGATCGCCAACCCGCCGCCTCCCGCCGTCGTGAGCCGCCTCGGCGTCGTGGGCGCAGGGTTCATGGGCTCGGGCATAGCGGGCACGGCGATCGCCCAGGCGGGCGTGGACGTGCGCATGAAGGACGCTGATCTGCCGCGAGTCGCCAAGGGGCTTGCCGCCGCGCGCGAGATCCTGGACGACCGCCTCAAACGTCGCCGCATCACGCCCCACGAGCATGCCCGGCTCGTCGCGCTGCTCTCGGGGAGCGATCACTACAGCGGGTTCGGCCGGGCTGAGCTCGTGATCGAGGCGGTATTCGAGGATCTCCAGGTCAAGCAGCAGGTGCTGCGTGAGGTCGAAACGGCCGCCGCGCGGGACACGGTGTTCGCGTCCAACACGTCGACCATCCCGATCCACCGCATCGCCGAGGCCGCAAGCCGGCCGGAGCAGGTCGTCGGGATGCATTTCTTCTCGCCCGTCGCCCGGATGCCGCTGCTCGAGGTGATTCCATCGGCGCGGACCGCGGCGCAAGTCATCAGCACCGCCGTCGGGTTCGGCCGCCGCATGGGCAAGACCGCCATCGTCGTGAAGGACAGTCCCGGCTTCTGGATCAACCGGATCCTCACGCCCTACATGAACGAGGCGGGCCATCTCCTCGTCGAAGGCGTGGCCATCGAAGAGGTCGACCGGCTGATGGTCGAGTTCGGTTTCCCCGTCGGGCCAATCACCCTGCTGGACGAGGTGGGGATGGACGTGGGGGAGAAGGTGGTCGGCGTGATGCACGAGGCGTTCGGCGAGCGGTTCGCACCGGTACCCGCGTTCGCCGGCATGGTCAAAAGCGGCCGGTTGGGCCGCAAGGCGGGGAAGGGATTCTACAAGTACGCGGGCGGCAAGAAGGGGAGCGTCGACCCTGCCGTGTACGAGGTGATCGGAGCCCACCCGAATGGAGGCCCGCGGCCCGCGGAGATCATCCAGCGGCTCGTGCTCGT
>DASQAM010000035.1:0-1821 GCA_035635735.1 Gemmatimonadales bacterium
CGCGGCATCGCAAGGGATTGCCGGTGCGCGGCCAGCGCACGCACACCAACGCGCGCACCAAGAAGGGGCCGCGGCGCGCGATTGCGGGCAAGAAGAAGCCCCTCCTGAAAAAGTAAATGGCACAAGCGAAAGCAGCGGGCGCGAAGCGCGCCAAGAAGGTGGTCGAGGCCGAAGGCATGGCCCACATCACGGCGACGTTCAACAACACGCTCATCACGATCACGGACATGCAGGGGAACGCCCTCACCTGGGGATCCTCGGGCAAAGCCGGGTTCCAGGGCTCCAAGAAGTCGACCCCGTTCGCCGCCACCGTGGCGGCCGAGCAGGCGGCCCGCGAAGCGATGAACCTGGGCGTGCGGCGCGTGCACGTGCGCGTGCAGGGCCCCGGCTCGGGGCGCGAGTCCGCGATCCAGGCGCTCGCCACGGCGGGCCTGCAGATCCGCTCGATCCGCGACGTGACGCCGATCCCCCACAATGGGTGCCGGCCGCCCAAGAAGCGGCGGGTCTGAGGCATGGCGCGCTACACCGGGCCCGCGTGCAAGCTGTGCCGTCGTGAGGGGACGAAGCTGTTCCTCAAGGGGACGCGCTGTCTCACCGAGAAGTGTGCGGTGGAGCGGCGCCCGTACGCCCCGGGTCAGCACGGCCAGTCGTCCGGGCGGCGACGCAAGGCGTCCGACTATCAGCGTCAGCTGCGCGAGAAGCAGAAGGTCAAACGCATCTACGGGCTCTCGGAGCGGCAGTTCCGAAACATCTTCGATCGCGTGCTAAAGGAGCCCGGGGTGACCGGTGAGGCGCTGCTCGTGGCGTTGGAGAGCCGCCTCGACAATCTCGTCTATCGGATGGGCTTTGCCGTGTCGCGCCGACAGGCGCGGCAGCTGGTGCGGCATCGCCATGTCCAGGTGAACGGCCGTACCCTGGACGTCCCGTCGTACCGGGTTGGACCGGGCGACGAGGTGAAGATCGCCGACGCGAGCCGCGAGCTCGTGCTGGTGAAGCATGCACTCGAGCAGTTCGGCCGGCAGCAGCCCGTGTCCTGGATCCAGGTCGATACCGACAAGGTGCTCGGTCGGATGACGCAGCGGCCCACCCGCGACGCCATCCCGATCGCCGCACAAGAACAGTTAATCGTCGAGCTCTATTCCAAGTGATGACGACTCTTGATTTGAGCGGGCTGGTCCGCCCCCACCTGGTCGAGATGACCAAGCGGGAGGACAACCCGAATGCCGCCGAATTCCGACTCCAGCCGCTGGAGCGGGGCTACGGCTACACGCTCGGTAACTCGTTGCGTCGGATGTTGCTCTCGTCGCTGCGGGGCGCCGCCGTTTGGGCGTTCCGCGTGGACGGCGTCGTGCACGAGCACCAGACCATCCCCGGGGTGGTCGAGGATGTGCACCAGATCATTCAGCGGCTGAAGCAGCTGACGCTGGTGCTGGCGCCGGACGTGGACGAGGCGGTCCTACACATCAAACACGACAAGGCCGGTCCCGTGTACGCGCGCGACATCGAGGCGCATAGCGCGGTGAGCATCGTGAATCCCGATCAGCTGCTGTTCACGGTCCAGGACGACCGCGACATCGGGGGCGAGCTGTACGTGAACAAGGGGCGCGGCTACGTCGAGGCCGAGCAGCACCCGATCGATCGCACCATGCCGGTGGACGTCGTGCGGGTGGATTCGATCTACAATCCCGTGCGGCGCGCCAACTTCACCGTCGCGGAGACGCGCGTCGGGCAGCGCACCGACTACGACCGGCTCACGCTCACGGTCGAGACCAACGGGACCATTTCTCCCGAAGACGCCGTGGCGTACGCCGCGGCCCTGGC
>DASQAM010000036.1:0-3630 GCA_035635735.1 Gemmatimonadales bacterium
ATTGGAGTTGAGCATCTGCGGGACGGCCGATCCCAGCACCGCCACGCGCCGCCGCGCGGCGTCGTCGCCCGCCGTGAACATGCGGCCCGCCGTGACGGTGTAATTGTGCACTGTCGCGTAGTTCGGGGTCGTGCCCATCACGGTCACGTTGATATTCTGGTCGGCCTTCTGCACCTGGAGGTTGCTCGACAGCTCGGGCACGACCGCGCTCAGGTAGCGGGCGTTGTTGGCGAGGGCCGTGTCGTCGTCCATCGTGAGGCTCACGCGGTTACCGCTGGCGACCCCTCGCATGAAGCTCTGCCCCGGGTAGATGCTCAAGAGGGTGGGCCCGAGTGCCTGGATGCGGTCCTGCACGGCCTTTTGCGCGCCCGAGCCAAGCGCGATCATGGTGATCACCGCGCCGACGCCGATGATGATGCCCAGCATGGTGAGCAGCGAGCGCAGCTTGTTGGCCCGCAGCGCCTCCAAGGCGACCCGGACGATCTCACCGAGCAGCATGGCTATTGCGCCGCCGTGCTCGACAGCACGATCACGGTGTCCTTCTCCGACAGCCCTCTCGTCACCTCCATGTAGTCTTGATCGGTGAGCCCCGTTCGGATCAGCACAGCTGTGATCTTTCCCCCGCGCTGCGCGAACACGATGTAGCGCGCGGTGCTCTCGCCCGCTCCGGCGTCACCGCGCGGCGGCGCCTGGAACTGGCCACGGATCTGGGCGAGCAGCGCCTGTTCGGCGGGGGTCAGGTCCTGCCCGGTCATCCGCTTCGCGAAGGCGGCCTTCACCTGCTCCGGCGTGACTCCCGGGGGCAGGGTGATCACTCTCCCGCCGGGCGTCGTGAAGGTCGCGCGGCCCCGCTTTGGCTCGGCCGCATGCAGCTTGCTGCCGTCGGTCGTGTCGGCGCCCGCCAGCGGAGTCGCAGTTCCGCCGTTGCCATCGGGCGACGCCAGTTGCCGCTGGACGGCCTGCACATCGAGGCCGAGCACCCTCGCCGCCGATGCGACGTCACGCGGCGTTCGCAGCGCGGCGTTCGGCACCGCGAGGACGCCCTGGCGCTGTCCGATATGGATCTCGACCTCGGTGTTCATCCCTGGCTTGAGCACGTGCCCCGCGTTCGGGATGTTCACCTGGACCGGAAACATCGTCACGTTCTGGGTGACCTGCGCCTGCGGCTCGATTTTCAGGACGCTACCGTCGAAGGTGCGGTTGGGGAACGCGTCCACGGTAATGGTGACCGGCATGCCGGCCTGGACCTTGGCGACGTCGGTCTCGTCCACGAGGGCCGACACCTGAACCGTATCGAGGTTCGCCATCTTGAGGATGACGGTGCCGCCACCCACATCATTGGTCGGACTCGAGATGACCGTGCCGAGCACCGCGTCGAGCTCGAGCACCGTCCCGGTGATCGGCGCCCCGAGGTGCGTGTCCTCCATGGCGTCCTTGGCGGTCTGCAGGCTCGCCTGCGCGTTCACGACCGCAGCCTGGGCCGTCGCGCCCGCGAGCTGTGCGGAATCGTACCCGGCCTGCGTGATCGACTGCGTCTGATATAGGGCCTGGCTGCGCTTGAGCTGCGCGGTGGCGTTGTCGAGCTGCGCCTTCGCTACGCCCAGGTTGGCCTGGGCCTGCGTCAGGTTGTTCTGCGGAATGCGCGGATCGACCTTCGCGAGCAATTGGCCCTTTTGCACCTCGTCGCCCGTCTGGACGGGCATGGCGATGATCTCCCCCGACGCCTTGGACTTGACGCTCAGGGTGAGGATCGGCTGGATCACGCCGGACGCGGTGGCGGAGACGATGATGTCGCGCCGCGCCACCGGGACCGTCTCGTAGGCCGGGGCGGGCGTGGCTTTGCGGCAGGATGCGATCGCGACGAGCAATGTCGCGACCACCGCGAGCCGATGCGCGGTCCGCGTGGTCATCGCGCTCCCGCCGCGGGCTGCGCCTGCTGCTGCCGCAATCCCGGCAGCCCCCCGCCGGTGACGTTCTGGAAGCGCTGGCGGAATTGCTGCTGCGACTGGACTAGCGACGCGCTCGGCAAGACGAGCACGGTGTCCTTCTCTTCCACGCCGGCCGTGACCTCAACGTAGTCCTGATCGGACAGTCCCGTCTTGATCGGCACCGCGGTGACATTGCCGGCGCGGCGCACGAACACGATATAGTTGTTTCCAGATCCTCCCCGCGAGCCTCTCGCGCCCCCGCCCCCACCACCGGAACGCTGCGATCGGCCGAACACTTGGGCGAGCAGCGCTCGCTCGACAGCGGTCGGCTCGGCGCCGCTCCGCATCTTGGCTATCGCCTGCTGTACCTGCTCGGCTGTCACCCCCGGTGGGAGCGTGATCACCCGGCCGTTCGGAGTGTTGAACGTTCCGGGTGCCGGTGGAGCGGTGGGGTGGGCCGTGGAGTCGCCTGCGCGGCGCTGGGGCGCGGCCGCCGCCGTCGCGGCGGCGATCTGCTGGTCGACCAGTTGGGCGTCGAGTCCGAGAACCGCCGCGCCGGAGGCCACGTCGCGCGGGGTCCGGAGCGCGGCGTACGGCACCGCGAGCACACCGTCGCGCCGTCCGGTGTGAATCCGTACCTCCGTATTCATCCCGGGCTTGAGGAGGTGTCCTGGGTTCGGGATGTTCACGAACACCGGGAAGCTCGTGACGTTCTGCATGATCTGCGCCTGAGGGCCGATCTTCAGTACGGTGCCGTCAAAGGTGCGGTTGGGGAACGCATCCACTGTGATCGTGACCGGGAGGCCGGGCTGCACTCGGCCGATGTCCGTTTCCGCCACCATGGCCGAATCCTGGACGGTATCGAGATTCGCCATCTTGAGAATCACCGAGCCGCCGCCCAACGTCGGGCTCGAGATCACGGTGCGGAGCACGGCATCGAGCTCGAGTATCGAGCCGGTGATCGGTGCTCGCACCTGGGTGTCTTCCATCGCATCTCTAGCGGTTTGGAGGCCGGCCTGGGCGTTGACCACGGCCGCGCTAGCCGTCGCGTGGGCCAGGTTGGAGGACTCGTATTCGGTCTCCGAGATCGACTGCGACCGGTACAGGGCGTCGCTCCGCTTGAGCTGCGCCGTGGCCGTCTCCAGCTGCGCGCGAGCTTTGTCCAGCGCGGCCTGTGCCTGGGCGAGGTTCTGTTGGGGAATACGCGGGTCGATCCGGGCCAACCGCTGGCCCTTTCGCACCTCGTCGCCGGTCTGGACGGGCATCTCGATGATCTCGCCCCATGCCTTGGACTTGACGATGAACGTGAGAATCGGCTTCACCACGCCCGACGCGCTCGCGGTGACGACGATGTCGCGACGCGCCACCGGGACTGCCTCATAGAGCGGAGCCGTCTGGGCCTGCTGGCACGCGGCGGCTCCGCTCACGAGGATGGCGACACGCCCGGCACGGAACAGGCCCTTCACGATTTGCCTTTCGTCTGCACGTCGCGCTCGACGAGCCCATCCCGCAGGTGGATCTGGCGGGCGGCGTGCGCCGCGATGTCGGCTTCGTGCGTGACCAGCACGATGGTCTGGCCGGTGTCGTGCAGCTCCCGGAACAGCCGCATGATCTCCTCGCCGGTGGCGGAGTCGAGGTTGCCGGTCGGCTCGTCCGCCAGCAGGATCGAGGGTTGGTTCACCAGCGCGCGGGCGATCGCCAC
>DASQAM010000037.1:0-3676 GCA_035635735.1 Gemmatimonadales bacterium
ATCAGGGAGCGACGTTCTACTTCACTCTGTGACGGCCCGCTTCCCGCGGGCCTGGAGGCTCTTGTGAACCCGGGAAAGATCCTGCTGGTGGAAGACAACCCTGACGATGTCGCGTTGACGCTGCGCGCCCTCAAGAGTCACAACATCACCAACGACGTCGTCGTGGCGGAGGACGGTGCGAAAGCGCTCGACATCCTCTTCGGCGCAGATGGAAAGGGCCCCGCGGAGCAGGAGCTGCCCGCCGTGGTGCTGCTGGATCTCAAGCTGCCTAAGGTCAACGGAATGGAGGTGCTGCAGCGCATCCGCGCCGACGAGAGCACCCGGCTCCTGCCGGTCGTCATCCTCACGTCCTCCGATGAGGAGCGCGACGTCATCGAGGGCTACAGCCTCGGCGCCAACAGCTACGTCCGCAAGCCGGTGGACTTCGTGGAATTCACCCAGGCGGCCAAACAGCTCGGGCTGTACTGGTTGCTCATGAACCGGGCACCGCCGGTGCCCCGCAGGTCGTGACCAGTCACCAACCTCGTCTGCGGTGTCGATTTGGCTCCACCCCGTTCGTCGTGATGGAAACACCTCACGAGGAGACTCGGCAATGCGGTCGCGTTCCAACACCTTCACTCTCCACCCTGGCTTCGGCCCGGTTCTCGTCGCGGCGATCATGGCAGCCCCTATCTGCGTTGCGGCACAGGTCAAACCCGACGCGCAGGGCCACTACGCAGACGTAAACGGCATCAAGCTCTATTACGAGATCCATGGAACGGGGAAGCCGCTCATCCTGCTGCACGGAGGTCTCGGCGCGATCGAGATGTTCGGCCCCAACCTCCCGGCGCTCGCCCGAGGCCGGCAGGTGGTCGCTGTCGACCTGCAGGGCCACGGCAGGACGGCCGACATCGATCGGCCCTTGAGCGTCCAGCTGATGGCGGACGACATCGCCGCCCTGATCAAGCACCTCAACCTCACGAGCGCCGACATCATGGGCTATTCGCTCGGCGGCGGCGTCGCTCTTCAGACGGCCATCCGACACCCGGAGGTGGTGCGCAAGCTGGTCGTGGTCTCGACGCCGTTCAGGCGCGATGCCTTCTATCCCGACATCCTCGCGCAGCAGGGTCAGGTAACTGCCGCCGCAGCCGAGGCGATGAAGCAGACGCCGATGTATCAGCTGTACGCGAGCATCGCGCCGCGGCCCGAGGACTGGCCGCGACTCCTGGGCAAGATCGGCGAGGCGATGAAGCAGGACTTCGACTTCTCGAAGGATATCGCCGACATCAAGGCGACGACGCTGATTGTCGCGGCGGATGCCGACATCTTTCCTCCGGCGCATGCCGTGGAGCTGTTCGGGCTACTCGGGGGCGGGAAGCGGGACGGCGGGTGGGATGGGTCGGGACGCCCGAAGTCGAGGCTCGCCATTCTCCCGGGTTTGACGCACTACACCCTCTTCAGCGCTCCCGTGCTGGCGGCAACGGTCATTCCGTTTCTCGACGAGCCGGCGGCGCCGAGTCGCTGATCGGCCGCTCGAGCGCCTTCCGGTCCCACCCGGCGAGGTTCGCTGCGGCGTCGTAGGTGCCGTGCAGGAAGGCCATGACGGCATCGTCGGGCGACGGCGCCGCTCGGACCGCGGCATAGGGCAGGATGAAGATTCCCATCGGCGCGTGATAGTACGCGGCGCTCGGCTGCGGGGCGAGGTCTCGAAAACTTGCCGGCTCGGGCGCCGCGTACGCATAGAATGCGGCCTCCTGTACCGAGGCGCTGCCGGGCCAAAAGCCGGCGCTGATCACCTCATGCGAGTACGCCTCGCGCGTCATCCGGTCCGCCCCGGGTCGCTCGGGGGCGCGCCGCCCGGAAAACCGGGTCACCGCCAGATCGAAGCTGCCCCAGAAGAAATGAACCGGGCTGCACTTCCCGAGAAAACTCGCGCGGAATCGCCGGAACAGGTCGTCGGCCTGAACCAGGATGCGCCAGAGGCGGTGGGCGTACTCGGGATCGTATGACGCGTGTGTCCGATCGTCGGTAAAGCGGATCGGGTTCTCCACCTCCACGGGCATGGGCCAGAGTTTCACCCGGATCGCGAGGGTTTCGAGCGCCTTGAGATAGAGGTGGTAGAACTCCGCCACCGAGCGCGGGCGCAGCGGGATTTCGTGCACGGCGCCGTCGTCCGTCCGGAGGACGAGCTCGTGCTCGACGAAGTCGAACTCCACATCGAGCGTCCGGGGCCCGTACGGCATCGGGCCGGTCGCGAGGCCGCGTGCGGTGACATGCAGCGCCACCTGCCACCAATGGTTCTGCCAACGCGAGAGGGCGAGTGAGGTTTTCCCGACGATCTGGGTCCACATATGGAGCGTCGCGTACGTGTCCCGCCACTCATCGAGCGACAGCGCGGGCCAGGCTGTCTCGGTCACCGCGTCCCGCCTTCCGCGTCGCGCGGTGCGAGTCGTTGCCGGATAGCACCGAGATGGTACGCCGCGTGTGCGATCGCACCGATCGCCACGCCCAGTGCGTCTTCGTCCCACACGGCGTGAGTCTCCACGGCCACAAACAGGCTGTCGTACTCGCGTCGCAATTGCGCCTGCAGGTCGGCCCACCCGGCGTCGTCCACCGTAGTCACGGTCCAACTGCGCCCGCGATCGCGCGACGTCTGCTCGCCGCGCAGTGCACGCGTCGACAGCACGAGACTCGCGCTTACGTGGTGGATGTGACCGGCGACAGTCGAGTGGCCCGGTCCTCCCGGCTGGGAGGCCTGGGCCGCGCTCAAGCTACCGAGGGTCGCGAAGATGCCGGTCCCCGGGGAAGCGTCGGTGAAATACGTCCAGGGGCCCCGAGGCCCTTCGAAGGCTTCCACGAGCATCCGTCTCAGCAAGCTCACGGTCACGGCGGGCGGCGTACCGATCATGATTCCTCGGCTGACGGTATGAGCAGATGCAAAGATACCGACTCTACGTTGGCACGCTCCACGGGAGCACGCAGCGCTGCTGGCTGCTGGCGACGGCCAGTTCCAGTCCGCGCACGACATTGCGTGCTTGCTCGGGCGTGACCGCTAGTTGCGCCTTCCCCAGAATCGCGTCGCGGACGTTCTCGTAATAGTGCGCAAAGCTCGACGGGATGGTCGGAATCGCTCGAGTTCCCTCGGGCCCGGTCAGCTCGCCGTACAGCTCGGACGGTTCAACGTCCCAGTCCGGCTCGGCGGGCATGCGGCCGGCCTTCAAGGCCGCTTCCTGTGGGTCGAGCCCGTATTTGATGTAAGAACCCTTCGTGCCGTGCACCGCGAAGGTCGGCCCCGGGGCGGCCGCGAGCATGGATCCCCGCAGGAGCGCCCGCATGTCCGGATAGTGAAGGGTGACGTCGAACGCGTCGTCCGCCGCGGCGCCGTCGCGTTCGATGCGAATGTCGGCGGAGATCGCCTGCGGCGTTCCGAACAGCACCAACGCCTGGTCGAGCAGGTGTGCGCCGAGGTCGAACCAGACGCCGGAGCCGGGCAGCGACTGTTCACGCCACGCGCCCGGCCGCAGCTCGGGACGGAAGCGATCGAAGTGGGATTCGTACATCGTCACCCGGCCGAGCGCACCCTGCGACAGCAGGGCTCGCAGCGTCACGAAGTCTCCCACGTGCCGGCGGTTCTGGTAGACCGACAGTACCCGGCGCTGCGCAGCCCCGAGTTGGACGAGCTCGTCGGCTTCCGCCA
>DASQAM010000038.1:0-2807 GCA_035635735.1 Gemmatimonadales bacterium
CTCACGCAGACCACCTTCGGCCTGTCGCGCGACGACGCGGGCCGGTTCCTGCCGTTCTACGTGGAGCACGGCATCCTGAAGGACGACCCGTTCCAGGTGCTCGATCAGGAAGGCGTCGGCAAGCTCATCGAGCTGGCGGTCAAGCTCGGCCGGGGAACGCGGGCCGAGCTCAAGATCGGCATCTGTGGAGAGCACGGCGGCGAGCCGGCGTCGGTGAAGTTCTGTCACCACGCGGGCCTGAATTACGTGTCCTGCTCGCCGTTCCGCGTGCCGATCGCCCGTCTCGCCGCGGCTCAGGCAGCACTCGAGGAGCAGGGGGTGATCAACCGGACCCGCGCGACCGTTTAGCCGTTGGTCAACGCCCAGATCCTCAGGAGGCGGGGAGTCGCAACAGCCACATCCAGTACACCACCACCTCACCTGCATGTCCCGGTGTTGCAGTACCGGCGCAACCACTCTGGGAGGGCTGGCCCGTGGCGAACTTGGGTACCAGGCGCTTCAAGACGGCCAGGCAGTCAGCGTCGCGCGCCTCCCGAACGCCCGCCGCGTGGCCGACCACGCTTCCTTGGGGGTCGAAGACCAGGGCAATCGCCGCCCCGGGGTGCGGACGGGCGAACTCCTCCGGATGGTAGCGCCGGGCAACTTGTCGCACGTAGGCGATGCGCTGTTCCATCTCTCGGCGACGCTCCGGCGAGACTGCCGGTGGCCCGCCCGGACCCTGCAACTGCACGCTAATCGTTGGGACACTACCACGCTCGGCGCGGAGCACAATATGCCCGACCGCCAGCGTGTCGTATCCCGGAATGCGTCGTGCCAGCCGTAAGGCGTCCAACACCGTGTCCTGCGGCTGCCGTGGGAGCGTTCCGCTTGCCACCACGGTGCCTTTGGCGTCCAGTACGAGCCAGACGATTCTGTTAGCGACACGGTGAGTGGGATCGCGGAATGTCCACAGCAGTGCTTCGGTGGTCGCAGACAACTCGTTCGGCCGCGCAAAGGGGACGCTGAGCTGTACTTGCTCTGCCGCCTCAGTCGCTACGGGCCGGGGGGCGTCGCATGCCGTCACGAGAGCGGCAGCCGCGACAGCTGTCCCGACTGCAACACCCGCCCAGCGCCACCGTGGCAAGGCCGTCACCATGCGGCGGATCCGCCGCGCGAGGAACGAGGCTGGCTCGCCCAGCGCGGGGGCGCCGAGCGGCAGGCGGGCGCGACGCCGTCCGACACGTAGCAACAGCGCACCGTATGCGGGAGCATCGCCGTGGCGAGCAAGCACCCGTGCATCACAATCCATCTCCACTGCCAGGGACAGGCGCCGCACCTGCCACCACAGCACCGGGTTCCACGGAGCCAGGACGACTGCCGCGGCCGCCGCGACGAGCAGCCAGGGATCGCGTGCCCGGACGTGCTCGTCCTCGTGCGCCAGCATGAGGCGTCGCTCCCCCTCCCCGAGCCGGAGCGCCCAATCGGGAAGGACGATTCGGGATCGCCACAACCCGGCCACGGCCGGACCCACGTTGTCCGATACGAGGACGGCGCGGCCGTCCACGGTGGCGCCGCGCCAGCCGCGTCGCAACGCCGCCAGGCGGAGCGCCGCAGCGCCGAGCGAAAGCAGCAGCGCTGCTGATGAGAGCCCCCACGCCCACGTGAGCACGGCGTCGAGATCGCCGAGCGAGAACGTCCGCGTCGGCGAGGGAAGCACACCGCCCACGGGCCGGGAGTCGAGCGGCCCGGCGCCGGCCGCCAGCCCGGCGGGCTGAGCCAACGGGACTGGTAGCGCGGCGAACGCACTCGGTCGGAGCAGTGCCGCCGCGGGCACGAGGTACGACCCCGCGAGGGCCACGACCCACGCCCAACGCGTGGCCCGACCCGCCAGGTGGAGCGCTCGCTCGAGCGCCTCGCCGACCACGACGAACAGGACGGCGATGGCGATGCAGTACAGCATCCAGGCGGCGATCATGGCTTCTTCTCCCGGAGCCGGCCCGCCAGCAGCTTGCGCAGCCGGCGTAGCTCCTCGTCACTGAGATTCTCCTCGGAAACGAGCTGGGTCAGGAGCAGCTCGGGCGAGCCGTCGAACACCTTGTCCATGAGGCGGCGGAGCGCCGTGCGACCGGCGACCTCCCGCTTGACCAGCGGCTTGTAGCGGTGAGCCCGCCCGTCTTCGGTGTGGCTGACATATCCCTTTTGCTCGAGCGTGCGGAGGATGGTCAGGACGGTCGTGTAAGCGAGATCGTCGGTGATCCGCTCGCGGACTTCGGCGACCGTGGCCGGGCCGACCTCCCAGAGCACGCTCATCACGTCGAGCTCTCGATCCGTGAAGCTGATGCGCACCCGGGCCTCCAACTACTAGCGTTGTAGTAGATGGTAGAGACGCGCGCATCGTTTGTCAACTAGCTATTTAGTAGGTGGGAGGGGGTGGCTGTGGCGGCAACGCAACGGGGGAGGTCGCGGGAGGATGGCGGACCCTGCAGCGGCGCAACCTCCACCGCCCTCCACCGACCTCCATAACCTCCCCAACCTGCTTTTTCTCAGTGGAGGCGCGGGGAATCGAACCCCGGTCCGAGAATGACTCCGATACCGCCACTACGTGCGTAGACGAGGCTTGTTGGTCTCACCACCGCGGCGCCTCGCCGGCCACGGCAGCAACCAGCCCTTAAAAACTCTTACGTGACCCGTTCGGGCCCCGAATCACGCCAGCCCGATTTTGCGATACGTGAGCGCCGCCTCAGGCGGGCTGCCACTCACGCAGGTGCGTGAAGCCGAAGCTTACGCAGCCAGTGCCAGGTTTGAATTGGCAGTTATGAATTGTGCCA
>DASQAM010000039.1:0-2182 GCA_035635735.1 Gemmatimonadales bacterium
GCGTGCTGCGGGATGCCTTGCAGGAGGGGGGCTTATGGCTGCCGACGCTCTCGATGGGGATGTCCGCGGACTACGGCGTAGCGGTCGAGGAGGGGGCAACGGTGATCCGCTTGGGTACCGTCCTGTTCGGTCCACGGGAACAGGCGGCGACGTGAGCGGTGACGCGTTCCACCTGACGCCGCACGACGTTCGCAAGCAGGAGTTCCGCCGCAGCCTGCGCGGCTACGAGCCGCTGGGCGTCGAGGACTTCCGCGTACGCGTGGCCGACGAACTCGAGCGGATCCTGCGGGAAAAGTCGGTGCTCGAGGAGCGGCTGGCGGCGCTCGGCGAGCAGCTGGGCGTGTACCGGGAGCGCGAGCGCGCGATGAACGAGGCGCTCGTGGCGGCGCAGCAGCTCCGCGAAGAGACGCGCGCGGCGGCCCAGCGCGAGGCCCAGGTCATTGTGCGCGAGGCGGAGGCCGAGGCGCGGCGCGTGGTCGAAGAGGCGCGGGCCGCCCAGGGCGAGGTCCAGCGGCAGAGCGCGGACGTGGAGCGCCAGTTTCAGGCGTATGTCGCGGGATTTCGCGCGCTGCTCGAGCGCCAGCTCGCCGAGCTGCGCGCACTGGACGGCCAGCGGGGCGGATGATCGACGCGGCGGTCCGCGCGGTGCGGGCGCGGACGAAAGTCGTTCCCGAGGTCGCGATCATCCTGGGCACCGGGCTCGGGGGGCTCGCGGCCGAGATGACGGTGGAGGCGCGGATCCCTTACGGCGAGATCCCGGGGTTTCCCCTTTCCACCGTCGAGAGCCATGCCGGGGAGCTGCTCGTCGGAACCCTGGCCGGCCGGCAGGTGGCGGCGATGCGGGGGCGGTTTCATTGCTATGAGGGCTACACGCCGCAGCAAATCGCATTGCCCGTGCGGGTGCTCGAGCGGCTCGGCGCGCGGACCCTCATGGTCTCCAACGCGTGCGGCGGCATGCACCCCCTGTGGAGTCCCGGCGATCTCATGCTCATCGCGGATCACATCAACCTCCTGGGCGCGAACCCGCTCGTCGGGCCGAACGACGACCGTCTCGGCCCCCGGTTCCCGGACATGTCGGAGGCGTACGACTCGGGCCTCCGCGCGCTGGCGCGCGGCGTGGCCCTGGAGCGGGGCATCGCGCTGCGCGAGGGGGTCTATGTCGCCGTCACCGGACCGAATCTCGAGACCCGCGCCGAGTACCGGATGCTCCGCGCCCTCGGGGCCGACGTGGTCGGGATGAGCACCGTGCCGGAGGTGATCACCGCGGTGCATATGGGGATGAAGGTGCTCGGAGTGTCGATCATCACCGACCAGTGCCTCCCGGACGCGCTCGCGCCGACGTCGGTCGAGCAGATCATCGCGGTGGCGCGGGCGGCGGAGCCCGCGCTCACCGACTTGGTGGGCGGCGTGCTCGAGCGCCTCAACTGATGACCTACCCGCTGTTCGACCCCAAGCTCTCGGCAGACGCGCTCGAGAAGCAACTGCTCGCGGCGTGGAAGCACGAGCGCTTGTTCCAGAAGACGCAGGAAGCCGCCCGCTACGGACCGCCGTTTGTGTTTTACGAGGGCCCGCCGACGGCTAATGGACGCCCGGGCATCCATCACGTGTTCGCGCGCACCATCAAGGATCTGGTGTGCCGTTACCACACGATGCTGGGGCAGGGCGTGACGCGCATCGCCGGCTGGGACACCCACGGCCTCCCCGTCGAGATCGAGGTCGAGCGGATGCTCGGCATCTCGGGCAAGAAGCAGATCGAAGCGTACGGCGTCGAGAAGTTCAACCGCCTGTGCCGCGAGAACGTGTTCAAGTACAAGGCCGACTGGGAGACGCTGTCGGAGCGGATCGCCTACTGGCTGGACTACGAGCACCCCTACATCACCTACACCAACGACTACATCGAGACGGTGTGGTGGCTGCTGAAGCGGCTTTACGACAAGGCGCTCTTGTACCGGGGCCACAAGGTGCTGCCGTACTGCCCGCGCTGCGGCACAGCCCTCTCCTCGCACGAGCTCGCGCTCGGCTATGAAAAAGTACAAACGAACTCGGTGTTCGTCACGTTCCCGCTCGCGAGCGATTCTAACCGGCAGCTGATCATCTGGACCACCACCCCCTGGACCCTGCTCGCGAACGTCGCGGTGGCAGTGCACCCGGATCTCGAGTACGGCGAGTACGAGGTGAACGG
>DASQAM010000040.1:0-3290 GCA_035635735.1 Gemmatimonadales bacterium
CACCGCCGCGGTGATGTCGATGGTGACCGCCTCGATCCCGAGCGTCTGGATCACGAGCAGCGCGTGGTCGAGGCTCTCCGGGGAGGACGTCCGATACGGCATCCGCACGCCGATCACGTTCTCCTTGCCGAGCGCTTCGACTGCAAGGAAAGCGGTGAGCGAGGAGTCCACGCCACCCGAGAGCCCCACGATCCCCTTGGTGAACCCGCGACGGCGGACGACCTCGTCCTTGAGAAAGCTCGTCAGCCAGCGGCGTGCCAGGTCGGGGTCGATGGCGAGCGGATCTCCCTCCTCGACACCCCTCCCGATCACATGAATCGGGGAAAGGGGAATGGGGAAAGGGGAAACCTGAGAGCCGTTGGCGGCCGGGTCGAACTCGACCGCGGGTCGCTTGGCTTTCCTTTTCCCCTTTCCCCTTTCCCCTTTCCCGAGGTCTTTGATCAGATGCGGCAGATTGACTTCGAGATCCGCCAAGAGCGGAGCCTCCGCTCGCGCCCGCGTGATCTCCTCGAAGTCGACATCGTAGGTGAGCACCGCCTCCTCGAACAGAGGCCCGCGCAGCACGATATCACCGGCCGGGCTCACCACCACCGAGCCTCCGGGGAACCCTTTGCCACCCTCGAATCCCACCAGGCTCGCGAACGCCACCCACACGCCGTGCTCGTCCGCCATGCCACGCAGGATGCGCTCCCACCGCACCACGCTCGCCGGCAGCCGGATACCTTCCTCGTCCATCCCCGTGCCGCGTGCCGGCGACGCGCTCGGCACGATCACGAGCTGGGCCCCTTGGAGCGCGGCGATCGTGCCCGAGAGCGAGTGCCACGCGTCCTCGCAGATCAGGATCGCCGCCCGCCCCCAGCGGGTGTCGAACGCCCGGATCTCCCGCCCGCGATCCACGAAGCGCTCCTCGTCGAACACGCCGTAGGTCGGGAGGAACACCTTGCGGTGCACCTGCCGGACGCCCGCGTCCTTGCCGCCGAGCGAGGCGTACAGGCACGAGTTGTAGAAGTGGTTCTGGAAGACTTCGTAGAACCCGATCGCGACGTCTACGGACGGGGCTCCCGCGGCCTCGTGCTCGACTGTGAGATCGCGGAACAGTGTCCCCGCCGTGACGGCCACGTCCCGCACGCCCCCTTCGACGAAATAGCCGGACGTGGCGGTCTCGGGAAACACGACCAAGTCCACCGGCGGGTCGAGCTTCGCGACCTGGGCCAGCACGCCGCCGATCTTCTGTAGATTGGCGCCGTAGTCCCCCTTTGTGGGGCGGAGCTGCGCGATCGCGAGGCGGGGCATGGGGGAAAGATAGGCGGTAGAAGTCGGTAGAAGGCGGTAAAGGTCACCCCTCTACTGTCCTCTACCGTCCTCTACCGTTACCGTCCAGCTCAACCCCCACGCCACCAGCAGCATCGCCAACGCTGCTGCGACGAGCGCGGGTTGCGCTCGCACCGTCCCCGCGAACAGCGCCGCGTACACGGCGACGAACAGGAGCGGCAGCCACGGATAGCCCGGCACGCTGAACGGCGCCGGCCCGTCGCGTCCCCGCAGCCGGAACAAGCCGATCACGGCCCACGAGTCGATCACCAGGACCTGCACGATCGCCAAGCCCAGCAGCAGCTCGAACGTCCCCGTGGCGGCGAGCGCGATCGCGAAGACGCCGATGGCGAGCATCGCCACCCACGGCGTCCCGCCGGCATTGACCCGGGCGAGGGCACCAGGTGCGAGGCCGTCGCGCGCCAGGCCGAACAGCACACGCGGCGTGACGAACACGTTGCCGTTCAAGGACGCGAGGACCACCAGCAATGCCAGCCCGGCGACGAGCGCGCCACCCCGCGCTCCGACGAGCGTGTCCATCACGTCCGCGGCCACGAGGTTCGACGCCGCGATCCGCTCGAGCGGCAGCACCTGGAGGAACGCGGCGTTGAGCGCGAGATAGAGAACCGCGGTGGCGGCGAGCCCGCCCAACAGGATGCGCGGCAACGTGCGGCTCGGGTCCACCACCTCACCCGCGATCTTCGCAAGATCGGGGTAGCCGTAGTAGGTCCAGATGACCGGATGTGCCGCTAGTGCGATCGCGACCCACACACCCAACCCCACCGGCGCCCCGGGCAGCGCGCCGTGCCAGCCTGCCCCCGTCCCCCGCGCGAACGCGATCACCACGACGCCGCCCAGCGCGAGCAGCTTGGCCGCCGTCACCACGTTCTGCACCCACCGTCCCGACGCGACGCCCACCAGGTTGATGCCCGTGAACAGCGCCACCAGCCCCGCGCCGAGCGGCGCGATGAGCGCGGGCGGCCAACCGAGCAGGCGCACGAGGAACTCCCCCGCGGCCACGCCGATCGCGGCGATCGCCACACCGTTGGTGCCCAGGGCCTCGACCCAGCCGACGACGAAACCGGCGCGGGTGCCGAACGCCTCGCGCACGAAGGCGTACTTGCCGGCGGCGCGTGGCTGGCGCGTCGTGAGCTCGGCGAAGCACAGCGCGCCGAGGAACGCGAGCCCGGCGCCCAGCACCCACACCACGAAGGTGAGGGCTGGGCGGCCGAGTCGCGCGGCCACGATGCCGGGCGTGCGGAAGATCCCGGCGCCGACGGTCATTCCCACCACCATGGCTAATCCGTCGATCAGACGCAGCGAACGTTTGAGGTCGGTCATACGGCGGGAGAATCTGCACGGAAAAACGTAGGGGCGCAGCATGCTGCGCCCCTACATCGCGACTTCCTCAGCTTTGACGGTTACGGCCTGCGGCGCGACCCTCCGCCGCTATTGCCGTGATTCCCGCCGCTATTTCCGTGATTCCCGCCCCCGCCCCCACTTCCCCGGTTGCTGGGAGCCGCACGGCCGCCGCGGTCACCACCGCTTGGCGCACGCGGAGCGCTCCACCCCCCGCCACCGCCACCACCGCCGCGCCGCTCTGGAGCGGCCCTCCGCCCGGCGTCACGATCGCCGCTCCCCCCGCTACTCGCGCCCCGCCGATCGGGCTCGCGCGCCGTGGGGTGAGAGCGGTCTGGACGGTCGCCGCCATCGCGCACCCCACCACGGTCTCGCACCGGGAACGACACTCGATCACCGCGGTCACGCTGCATCGCGTCGCGCTCGCGCACGGGCCTCGCGTCGGGCCGCCGCCGGGCCACCAGCGTGCCCTCGGGGACGCGGAACCTCGGACCTATCCCGCTCGCTGCGCCGTTGGAGCCGAGCTGGTCCTTGAAGTACATCTGCACACCCGTGCCGTTGCGCACGCGATTGATGAACAGGTTGCGCGGACGGTTGGAGAACGAGTACCCACCGCCGTA
>DASQAM010000041.1:0-13700 GCA_035635735.1 Gemmatimonadales bacterium
TGGAGCACGATGCTGAACTGATTGCGGAGATCCGCCAGGCTGTAGTCCCTCAGGTCAATCCCATCCAGGAGAATCTGGCCGGAGGTCGGGTCATAGAAGCGCATCAGGAGGCTGACCATCGTGGTCTTACCCGCTCCGGTCGTCCCAGTGATGCCCACACGGTTGCCTGGCTCGATGTCGAAGGACAGGTCGTGCAGGACGATGTCGTCGCCGGCGCGGTAGGCGAAGGAGACGTTCCGGAAGCTGATGCCGCCGTTCGCGCGGGTCAGACGGCGGGCATCGGGCTTCTCTAGCACGTCCGGCGGCTCATCCAGCAGCGCAAACGCGCGCTCTGCGCTCGCCAGCGCGGACTGCAGCAGGTTGATACTCTTGCTGAGCTCCTGAAACGGCAGGTAGAGGCGGGCGAGATAGCTCATCACGAGGACGAGCTCGCCCAGCGAGAGCACGCCGGCCTGCACGTGGCGGACGCCGAGAAACAGCACGATGGCGGTGCCGGCCGCGATGGTCAGGCCCGTGAGCAGCTCGAACACGCCCTCGCCGAGGGCCACGCCGATCCGCGCGCGCATGCTCTGTCCGGAGGAGTTGACGAAGCGCGCATGCTCGCGCTCCTCCTGGCCGAAGGCTTTGACGACCCGAAGCCCTGACAGCGCCTCCTGCACCACGCCGACTGCATGGCTCTCCAGCGTCTTCGTGTTCATCCAGCCGGTGCGCAGGCGGCCGCGCGCCACGGACATGATATAGAGCACCGGTGGCGCCACTCCCAGCGCCACCAAGGCCAGCCGCCAATCCACCGTCGCGGTGATATAGCACATACCCGCCAGCGTCAGCGCTGCGCTGAGAAACGGGGTGACGCCGTAGACCGCGACCCACTGGATGGAGGCCGCGTCCCAATGGATACGG
This sequence comes from Gemmatimonadales bacterium, assembly GCA_035635735.1. Lineage (GTDB taxonomy): Bacteria > Gemmatimonadota > Gemmatimonadetes > Gemmatimonadales > GWC2-71-9 > AG41. The sequence continues at coordinate 901 of DASQAM010000041.1, forward strand.
TACGTCGAGTCCGCAGCGCCCTTGACGTCGTGATAGGACAGTGACAGCCGCTGCACGTGCCGGAATAGCTTCGCCCGAAAATCCAGGGCCAGTTTCTCCCCGGCATAGGTGCCCAGCACGGAGACGCCTAGCTTTTGCAGCTGGTCGCACACGGCGATAGCCAGCACCGCCGCCGTCGCGAGCAGGAGCAGCGCAGTCTGCGAGCCCAAGATGGCGGCCGGAAGCAGCGCCTGCAGCGACCCCGGGAACGGACCCGACCCGAGCACACTGTCGATCGCAATCTTCAGCGGCAGCGGCATCAGCAGCGCGATCGGCGTGGACAGGAGGCTGAGCAGGAAGAGGGCGCCGACTAGGGGCCAGTGCGGCCGCGCCTCCCTGAGCAAACGCACGTACAGCGTCAGATCGCTCGGACGCCGTCCCGCCATACGCCCCTCTCTCCCGCCGCGCGACTACGAAGCCAGCCCGTCCTCCTGCTCCGTGGGCGCGGTGTTCGTGACCACGGCGACCCCGTATCCCTCGAAGGTCACCGTACCGTCGCACCGGCTCCTGACCACCTGATTGCCGGTCCCCTCATCGATCTTGAGTAAGATGTCGCAATGCGTCAGCCCTTGATCCATGCCGCTCACCGAAAACGTCTCCACCTTGTCGCTCAGATGCACCAGCACCGCACTGAGCCGTCCTCCGTCGCCGCGGGCGACCACCGCATCGAGCGCGGTGCTCCCCCGGTCCCACGGCGCGAACGCGATCACGTCCCCGTACCGCACGTGCTGCGCACACAATTTCTTCGCATGGAAAACTGGCTTGGGTTCGCCGTGCTCGTCGAGCATACCGTAGCCCCCACTGCTCTCCGTGCCGACCCAGAACAGCTCGACGTCGGCCTCACCGCGCATCAGATTGAGCAGCGACGCAATGTAAAAGGTCGCGCCGAAGATCGAAAAGTTGAACCGCGCCCGCACCTCGGTCGTATAGTGGGAATGGCAGTTCAACTCCCCGCAGATGTTCAAGATGCCGCGGCCGCGGACCTGCTGTCCGATCGCGCGCGCGCGAAACTGATAGTCGAGCGCCTGGGACGCAATCAGTGCGCGGTACATCGCCTCATCCTTCGGCGCGCCGTTTTCCCCGGCGTCCCGCCAGTCGGCGTAGCGGTGCCAGTCGACGAAGCCGATCAGCGCGTTGTCGATCTCGTTCACGAAGCGCCACAGCCAGTCCCACCAGAAGTTCGGAAAGCCCTCGACGGCCGGTCCGCCGATCAGCGGCCGGCGCTCACCCAGGTGCGGCGCCAGCCATCTCAGGGCCGCGTGCGCCAGTTCTTCGTAGATGTGCCGGTACTGCTCGAACGTCAGCCCGCCGTCGCTGATCCAGCCGTTGTTCGGCTCGTTCCAGACGCACCAGTACCAGTCGCGCACCGTCGCGCCACCCCACTGCTCGACGCAGCGGCGCACCACATCCGCGGACCTATCCGCGAACGCTCGGACGGCCCACGGATCGTCGAAGGGCGGGTGGAACTTGGCGAACGTCATCATCGGCGTTGCGCCCACGTTTAACACGGCCTGCACGTAGGCGGCGAAGGTGTCCCAGTCCTTCACATGGTCGGGCGCGCCCTTGTCAAACAGGAAGAGTCGGATCATGCGCGTGTCGACCTCGCGAAGCCGAGCCCAGATGCGCTCCCGCGCCGGCCCGAGGGCGAAGTCCCAGCACTGGTCTGCCTGGTTCACGCCGTACCGCATCGTCATCCGCTGCTCGCCCGGACCCAGAACCCGCCCGCCCATCTCGATGACCCCCACGGTATACCTCCGTCAGCTCTTCACGATGTCGATCAGCTCCCGCAGCCTCGCCGCATAGGAGTGCTTCTCGGTCAGCCGGCGCCGGATGGCCGTTACCGTCCGCACGTAGCGCTCCGGTCGGCGCACGATGTCCAGGATCCTCTCCTGGGGGTGCTCGTCGAGCAGCGTCAGCTCGACCGCCTCCTCCCCGAACATCTGCTCCACGTAGCGTGGATCCTGCGTGAACAACGGGATAGTGTTGGCCGCCGGCGCTTCGAACGTCCGGCACGTCACCATCCACAGATGGTCGAACAGCGGGCGATAGATGACCGGCATGAAGACGCCCTTGCTCATGCCATCGATCACCTCGCGGAAGTTCACCGCTGGCATCACCTCGACGCCCAGCTTCTCGAGATAGGCCGGATCCGTGTAGTAGGCGTCCACGCCGAGCGTCGGATGGATCCATGGCGCGGGGGCGTTCCAGCCGCTGCCGACCAGCCCGATGCGTCCAACCTGCTCGCGCACCGGCTCGATCGCCTTCAAGACGCGGTGCATGGGACGCCAGCGGAACCAGTTATTCCCGACGCAGTACATCCCATACTCCTTGCCGCCGAAGTCCAGCGGCACCTCCCAGCTCGGGCTGTAGGCATGAAAGAGGAAGCTGCGCACGTTCGGCCGGCGCGGGCAGAGCGACGCCTGGTAGATCTTGTCGGACAGGCTGTCGCAGACCTCGATCCACTGCTTGCTCGCCGCCTTGTCGGAGTGGTTGTAGTCCCCCACCACCTGGATCGCGTCGTTGTACTTGCCGTCCAGATCCACGACGACCCGCCGCTCCCTGGGCACCTTCGCCATCAGTCGCATGAGGTCCATGCGGTCGCCGTACTGGAGGTCCGTGGTCCACTCATTGAGGAAGACGATCGCATCGGCCGACCCCGTGTCGAGCGAGTAGTTGAACGACGACGCGGTGCGGGGCCGCCCGTAGAGGGCGACCTCGTGGCCGAGGTCCTTCGCCACCTCGGCGTAGTGGTACATGTCCTGCGCGCTCCCGCGGTCCTCGACCACCCAATGCACGAGCATCAGCCGCATGGTGGATGCCTCAGCTCTTCACCAGTTCGATCAGTTCTCTCATCCGCATCTCGTACGAATGCCGCTCGGCCAGATGGCGGCGGATGCCCTTCACGATCCGTGCGAAGCGTTCGGGCCGCCGCATCACCTCCTCGATCCTCCGCCCTGGATCCTCGCGCGGCAGGACAAGCTCCGCCGCCTCGTCCCCATACAGCTGCCGCACGTATTCGTCATCGAGCCCGAACAGCGGGATAGTGTTCGCGGCCGGCGTTTCGAAGAGGCGCGGGTTCACAATCCGGAGGCGGTTGAACAGCGGCCGGAGGAGGACGGGGTTGAAGACCCCTTTGCTCATCGTGTCGATGACGCGGTCCACCGGCACCGCCGGCATGACCCGGACCGCAAGCTTTGCGAGGTAGTCCGGGTCGGTGTAGCACGCTCGCTGGCGGAGGCCCGCTTCCAGCCACCACGCGGGCGGATCCCAGGCGTAGCCGACGAGGCCGATGGCGCCGACCTCGGCGCGGACGCGCTGGATGCCCTGCAACACGCGCTTCATGGCCCGCCACCGGAACCAGTTGTTGCCGACGTAGAACATCCCGTACTCCTTGCCGCGGAAGTCCAGTGGCACCTCCCAGGCCGGATTGTAGCCGTGGAAGAGGAACGAGCGCGCGTTCGGCCGCAGCGGGTGAAGCGCCGGCTGCAAGATCGTGTCGGAGATGCTGTCGTATAGCTCCATGCGCGCGCGGCTCGCCGCCGCGTCGGCATGGTTGTAGTCGCCGCCCACCCGGATCACGTCGCTGTACATGCCGTCGTTGTCAATCACGACGCGCCGCTCCCGGGGGACCGTGCTCATCAGCCGGACGAGATTGAGATGGCCGGCGTACTTCAGGTCGAGCCACCACTCGAGCACGAAGATGACCACGTCGGCCGACTCGATATCCAGCGAGGAGACGACTTCCGATCCCGAGGGCCGCCGGTACACCGCCACCTCGTGGCCCAGCGCCTTGGCGGTGCGGCTGTAGTTGAGGATCGTCTGGGCGCTCCCCACGGCCTCACCCATGTTGTAGACGAACAGCAATCGCATGATCGGCCGTCAGCTCCTCACCATCTCGATCAGCTCCGTGAGGCGCGTCTCGTAGGAATGCTTGCCCGCGAGGTGCTCGCGGATGCGCCGCACGATCCCCGCGTAGCGGTCCGGCTGCTCGAGGATGTCCAGGATCTTGGCGTCGGGCTTGTCCTCCGGCAGCACCAGCTCGATCGCCTCCGGGCCATAGATCTCCGCGACGTACGACGGGTCCTGCGCGAACACCGGAATCGTGTTCGCGGCCGGGGTTTCGAACGTCCGGCAGGTGACGAGGCCGAGCCGGTTGAACAGCGGCCGAATGAGCACAGGGTTGAACACGGCCTTGCTCATGCAGGGGATCACCTGCTCGATGGGGATCGCCGGCATGACCTCGACTCCCAGGCGCCTCAGGTATACCGGGTCCGTGTAGTAGGCCGCCTCGCGCAGCGCCGCGTCCGCGCCGCTGGGCGCTTCGAGCCAGTTGTGCCCGATCAGGCCGATGCGGCCGACCTTCTCGCGGATCGGCCCGATCGCGGCGAGCACCCGGCGCATCGGCCGCCAGCGAAACCAGTTCGTGCCGACGTAACACATGCCGTAGTCCTTCGACCGGAAATCCAGCGGGATCTCCCACGTCGGGTTGTAGGCGTGGAAGAAGAAGGGGCGCACGTTGCGCCGCACGGGATGGAGCGTTGGCTGGAAGATCTTGTCGGAGATGGCGTCGTACAGCTCCGTCCGTGCGCGACTACCCGCCTCGGCCAGATGGTTGTAGTCGCCGTCCACGCGGGTCACGTCGTTGTACATACCGTCGCAATCGATGACGACCCGCCGCCTTCGTGGTACCCGGCGCATCGGTTCTTCGAGATCGAGCGGCTCGTTGTTGTGGAGGTAGATGTTCCATTCGAGCGGGAAGATGACGCCGTCGGCCGATTCGAGATCGGGCGAGCAATCGAACCGTGACACAGCGCCTTCCGGCGCATAGAGCGCCGCTTCGTGCCCCATCCGCTTCGCCGCCTCGCAATAGTTGTAGATGTCCTGCGCGCTGCCCGCGTTCTCCACCTTCCAGTACACGAACAACAGCCGCATCGCCGTCTCTCCTCAGCCCCGCACGAGCTCGAGCAGCTGTCGCAGCCGGGCCGTGTAGGAGTGTCGGGCGGCCAGATGCCGACGGATACCGAGCACGATGTCGGCGTACTTCTCGGGGTCGCGCATGATGTCCGAGATCTTCTCCTCCGCATGCTCCTCCGGCAGCACGAGCGCGTCCGCGTCGTTCCCGAAGATGTCCCGCACGTACGCTCGCTCGAGGCCGAAGAGCGGGATCGTGCCGGCCGCCGGCGTTTCGAAGGTCCGGCACGTTACGAGCCGCAGCCGGCTGAATAGCGGCCGGTAGATCACCGGATTGATGACCGCTCGGCTCATCCAGGGAATGACTTCCTCGAACGGAACCGGCGGATGGAACTCCACGCCCATCGCTCGCAGGTAGGCCTGGTCGGTGTAATACACGTCTGCGATGCCCATCGGGCCGGCCCACGGCGGCGGCGTGTCCCACCCATGACCCACCAGGCCGATACGACCCACCTGCGCGCGGACCGGCTCGATCGCCTGCAGCACATGCTCCATCGGGCCCCACCGGAACTTACTGTGCCCGACGTACACCATCCCGAACTCCTTGGTGCCGAAGTCCAGCGGACGCTCCCAGGCCGGGTCGTAGCCATGGAAGAAGAACGTGCCGACATTGGGCCGCACCGGAGAGAGGGTGGGCTGGTAGATCCTGTCCGCGATGCTGTCGCACGTCTCGATCCAGGCGCGGCTGGCGGCGGCCCCCCGGTGGTTGTAATCGCCGTTCACGCTGAGTGGCTCGTTGTACGCGCCGTCGCAGTCGATCACGATGCGCCGTCTCCTGGGCACCCTGGTCAGCAGCCGCGCGAGGTCCAGTCGGTCGCCGTGGCGCAGCTCGGTCGTCCACTCGAACACGAAGATCAGGGCGTCCACCGACTCGACATCCCGCGAGAAGCTGAACGACGAGCCGGGATCCGGCGGGCCGTACACCAGCACCTCATGGCCCAGGTCCCTGGCCACGCGCGTGTAGTGATGGATGTCCTGCGCGCTCCCGGCGTCCCCGTAACAGTAATAGACGAACATGAGCCGCACGGGGTGACCCTCAGCTCTCCACGATCTCGATCAGCTCTTCGAACCGCCGCGCGTGCGAGTGGTGCGCGGCCAGGTGGGCACGCACTCCCTCGACGATCTTTACGTAGCGCTCCGACCGGCGCACCATGTCTAGAATCTTGCGCTCGGGATGCTCGGCCGGCAGCATGAGCTCCGCCGCCACCTCGCCGTAGACGTCCCGCACGTGCTCGCCGTCCATGTTGAGCACCGGGATCGTGCCGGCTGCCATGGTCTCGAACAGGCGCGGCGTGACCATCCGGAGCTGCTGAAACAGCGGCCGTAGCAGCACCGGGTTCACGCGCGCTCTGCTCATCCAGGCGATGACCTGCTCGAAGGGGATCGGCGGCAGGATCTCGACCTCCAGCTTTCGCAGGTAGGCCTGGTCCGTGTAGAACGCCTCCTCCATGTGCATCGGTCCGGCCCACGCGGGCAGCGCGTCCCAGCCATGGCCGATCACGGCCAGCCGGCCAACCTGCTCGCGGACCGGATCGATCGCACGCAGCACCCGCTCCATCGCGGCCCAGCGGAACTTGCTGTGCCCGACGTAGACCATGCCGTAGTCCTTCGCACCCTTCGTGTATGATTCGACGGCCGACGGATTGAATCCGTAAAACAGGAACGGGCGCACGTTCCCGCGGCGTGGCCGCAGCGTCGGCTGGCAGATCTTGCCGGACAGGCTGTCGCACGCCTGGGTCCACGCTCGGCTCGCGGCGTGATCTCGGTGGTTATAGTCGGCGTCTACCGAGAGCGGATCGTTGTAGGCGCCATCGCAATCAATGACGACGCGCCGCTCCCTGGGCACCTTCGTGACGAAGCGCGCGAAGTCGAGCTCGTCGCCCTTGCGCAGATGGGTCGTCCATTCGAAGACGAAGATGAGCCCGTCCACCGATTCCACGTCCAGCGAGAAGCTGAACGGCGAGGTGGGATCCGGCGGGCCGTAGATTAGCACCTCATGGCCGAGCGCCCTCCCGGCCAGCGCGTACTGGTGGAGATCCTGCGCGCTGCCGACGGTACCGGCCCGAAGCGCCATGAGGTGGTACGCGAACATTAGGCGCACGTCACCCTCAACACTCGATGATCTCCACCAGCTGCTGCAGCCGCGCCGTGTGCGAATGCTTCTCGCTCAGATGCCGGCGCATCCTCGTCACGATGTCCGCGTAGTACGCGGGCCGCCGTACGAGATCCACGATCTTCTCCTCCGGATCTTTATCCGGCAGGCGCAGCTCCAGTGCCTCGGGGCCGTAGATCTCCTGCACGTGCGACTCGTCGAGCACGAACAAGGGGAGCGTGCCGGCGGCTGGCGTCTCGAACAAGCGCGGCGTCACGAGCCGCATGTGCCCGAAGCTCGGCCGGACGAGCACGGGGTTGAACACCGCCTTGCTCATCCAGGCGATGACGTCCTGGAAGGGCACGGCCGGCAGGACCTCGAGCCCCAGCCGGCGCAGGTACGCCGTGTCCGTGCAATACACGCCCTCGATCTGCATCTTGGTCGCCCACGGAGGCGTCGCATCCCAGCCGTGGCCGACCACCCCGATGCGCCCGACCTCAGCGCGCGCCGGCTCGATGGCGCGCAGCACCCGCTCCATCGGCCGCCAGCGGTACTTGCTGTGGCCCACGTAGAGCATCGCGAATTCCTTCGCGGTGAAGGCCAGGGGCTCCTCCCAGGCCGGGTTATAGGCGTAGAACAGAAACGGCCGCACGGTGCGCCGAAGGGGATGGAGCGTGGGCTGGCAGATCTTGTCGGACAGGCTGTCGCAGACCTCGCGCCATCGGTGGCTCGCCGCCACGTCCTCGTGGTTGACGTCCCCGTCGACAGCGAGCACGTCGTTGTAGTTGCCGTCGCCGTCGATCACGACGCGTCGCGCCCGCGGCACCTGGCCGACCAGCCGTGCGAGGTCGAGCCGGTCGCCGTAGTACTGCCGCGTGGTCCATTCGAACAGGAACACGATCGCGTCCGCCTGACCGACCGCCAGCGAGTAGTTCAGCGGGATCTTGTCGTACGGGCAGGCGTAGACCGCGACCTCGTGCCCGAGCGCCCGCGCCGCCTCGCTGTAGCCCTGGATCACGAGACTGCTGCCCTGGTCCTCGAAGGGCCAGCAAACAAACACCAACCTCATGCGACGAGCCCTCCCTGCTGTCCAACTTCTCCGCTCAGGCCCGGAGGGCCTCGACTAGATCGTGAGTCCGATTGTGATACGAATGGTGGGCTCCGAGATGGCGCCGCACCTCTTCGACGATCTGCTGATACTTGTCTGGCTTTTGGATCGCATCGAGCAGCTTGTCGCTGATGTCCCCGTACAGCGCCAGCTCGCGTCCGCACGGCCCGTACACCGACTCCGCGTGATCGGGATCCAGCATGACCAGCGGGATCGTGTCGGCGCAGAAGATCTCGAAGTACTTCGCGGTCAACAGCTTGAGACGGCGAAACAACGGGCGCTGGGTCATGATGTTCACCCGGCCCTCGCTCATCGCCGACACCACGTCCGTGAACGGCACCGCCGGCTTCACTTCGATGCCGAGCCGGCGGAACCACTCGGTGTCGAAGCCGAACGCGATCTCAAGGTTCTGCTCGCGCGCCCCGGCCGGGATCATGTCCCACCACAGGCCCACGAAGCCGATGCCGTCGAGATGACGCCGGATCCGCTCGATGGCCGGCAACAAGGAAGTGCTGACCTCCCGCCAGCGCCACCAGTTGTGCCCGACGTGGACAATATCGAAGCGTTTGGGCCGCGAGCCGGGCTCGAGTCGGAGCGCCGGATCGTACCCGTAGAACGGCACCGGAATCACCGACGCTTGGATTGGCTCGCGCGTGGGCTGAAAGATCTTGTCGGTGAGTGCGTCGCAGTGCGCACCCCAGAAGACACGGCTGCCGTCGTTGTGGTGGTTGCGGTCGTAGCCGTCCACTGAGACGATCGGGTTGTACATGCCGTCCGCGTCGAGGACGGCCCGTTTTTCCCGCGGCACCTGGGACAGGATGCGCGACATGCGCAGCCCGGACATCCAACCCAGCCCGAACTCGCAGACGAACACCACGTGATCGAACATGCCGAAGTCGGTGGACCACCGGATGCCGGCGTACTTCGCATCCGGATGCCCATAGAGGGCGATGGTGTGGCCCAGATCGTCGCCCGCCCGCACGTAGCTGGCGATGGCCTGGATGCTGCCCGCGTTGGCCCGCCGGTCCATTATGAAGAGGATATTCATCGCGTGACCGCACTCGCTCGCACCGTGTCGCTCCAGCCCCGGCAGCCTAGCTCTCAAGCGCCGCCACGAGCTCCTCGAAGCGGCGCTCATACGAATGGCGCGCCGCTAGGTGGTCCCGTGTTTTCAACACCGCATCCCAGTAGACCTCGGGACGGCGCATCATGTCCTCCAGCCGCCCGCGGACGTCATCGCCCGGCGCCAGCGGCAACGCATCGCGCCCATAGATCGCTCCCACGAGGGCATGCGGCAGCATCAGCAGTGGGATCGTGTCGGAACAGAACGTCTCGAAGGTACGGTTGGTGACCAGGCCGAGCTGGTTGAACAGCGGCCGATGGAAGATCGGGCAGAAGCGGGCCCGCCCCTGCCACTCGATCACCTCGTCGAACGGAATCGGCCCACCCACCTCCACGCCGAGCCGCTTCAACAGATCGGGATCCACATCGACACCGGCAAATCCGTGCTCGACCGCCCAGTCGGGGCGCTGATCCCAGGCCCATCCCCTGAGCTGGATTGGGCCGAGACGGTCCTTCAGCGGCTCGACCGCCTCGAAGAAGCGGCGGAGTTGGGTCCAGCGCTGCCAGTTGTGACCGACATAGACGATGCCGTGGGGCTTGCCGGCGTCGCCGCGAGCCGACCAGGCCTTCGACGCCTCCTGCGCCGAGCGATAGGGCCGCACGACCGCCAACGGGTCGTAGCCGAAGAGCAAGAACGAGCCCACGTCGTTCCGCAACGGCGTCAGGGTTGGCTGGAGCACCTTCTTCGCCACGGCGTCGAAGCCCTCCACCCACTCCCAGCCCTGGTGACCGTTCAGCTGCTCGAGATGGTTGGAATCATGCTCCACGGTGATCGTCTCGTTGTAGGTCCCGGTGCAGTCGACGATGACCCGGCGCTCCTTCGGCATCCGGTCCAGCAGGTGCGCAAGATGCGGCAGCTCCGGGAAGTCCCAGGCCTCATAGACGACGAACAGCGCGAAGTCGAACGCGTTGACGTCCACCGAGTGCGGCACCGACTCAAAATCCTGGCGCGGCTCGCCGAACACGGCGACTTCGTGCCCCAGCCGTTTGCCGATCGCGGCGAATCTGGTGATCGCGGCGACCGCGCGCGCCGAGCGATCTAGCCTTGAGACAAATAACAGCCTCATGTTGAACTCCACTTCCCCCGCAAAAGAGCGTTCACGTCACGCGCCCGTGGCGATGCCCAGCCCCTCACCATGGGGCGCCCATGAAGAGGCCGGCTGGCCCGGCCAATGCCCCTTTCGCCACCGCTCACGCGGCAGGCCTCGAAGGCACCGACGTGGCCCAGCGCGTCGTCTCCGCCAACCCCTGATCGAACGGCACTCTCGGCTCCCACCCGAGGACCTTGCGCGCCAGCGTGACATCGGCCTCTACATGGCGCTGCTCGCCCGGCCGACCCGGCGCATACACGAGCCTTCCGGCCTCGCGGGTCCGATCGAACGACGTGAGCACATGATCGGCGAGTTCCCGGATGGAGAGCCGGTGTCCGCTCCCCAGATTGAACACGCCGCCGTACGCATCGCGATTCGCCAGCGCGGACACCCAGGCGTCTACAATGTCGTCGATATAGATGAAGTCACGCGATTGGGTCCCGTCGCCGAAGATGGTAATCGGCTCCCCGCGCAACAGGTTCCCGAGGAAGATTCCCAGCACGCCCTGATACGGGTTGTCGAGCGCCTGCCGGGGACCGTAGACGTTGTACATCCGGAACGACGTCACGCGGAACTCGAAGTCCAGGTCCACTCGCTCGGCCGTCGTGTGCACATAGCGCTCGGCCGCGTATTTCGTGATGCCGTAGTAGGACACTGGCCGGCACGGGGTCCCTTCCGGGGTCGGGAGGACGTCGGTGGAGCCGTAGACCGTCATCGAGCTGGCGTAGAGGAGCCGCGGTACGCGATATTTGAGGCAGAGCTGAAGCACGTTGACCGTTCCGCCGATATTCGTGCGGAGGTCGACCTGCGGATCGGTGAATGATCGGATGAGGGAGACCTGCCCGGCCACGTGAAATACTGCATCCAGCCCGCTCGCGAAGATGTCCTCTAGGCAGGCTTGATCGGTCACGTCCCCTCGCACGTAGTGTGCCCCTGACGGCACATTCTCAGCGCGGCCCGTCGCTTCGTTGTCGACGACCACTACATGGTGCCCATCTGTGACGAGGCGCTCCGCCATGTGAGACCCGATAAATCCGGCGCCGCCCGTTGTCAGGATGTTCATCGCCGGCCTCCCGGCCTTATGCGGCCATACGGCCGCCTTCTCTAGAGGAAGCGGTGCTCCGGGCTCCACGCACAAGTGGGCCGCGATTTGCACGTTCTCCCGACGCGGGCATCGACTCGCTGTCGACCACAGGCACGGTGGTCCTCCTCGACTGGGTGATCAGTGAGACCCGAACATCTAAATCCTGCCTCCGCCGCTCGGAAGGATCTTCACGGGCCTTGCCCAGAGGCGCACTACGCGGCACGCACCGTGGCGCCCGTCCGGAACACCTCCTTGTTGGAGGACACCCACTCCCACAGCCGACGGATTCCCGCTCTCTTGTCCACTTCGGGCTTCCAGCCGAGATCTCGACCAACATTCCGGATGTCGCTCACGTAACACGGCTGATCGCCGGGCCGCCAGTCACGGTAACTCACGGTGACCGCTTCCCCGCTCAACTCGGCTAAAAGCCGCCCGAACTCTTGCCACACGGACAATGTGTTCGCCGGCCCCCCGCCGATGTTGTAGACCTTCCCGGCTGTGACGCTGATCTTGTCCACGGCACCCCGCAGGGCTCTCACTAGATCCTCCACGAACAGGACGTCCCGCACCTGCTTCCCGTCTCCATAGATTGTGATCGGCGCCCCGGTCCCAGCCGATATGATGAAGTGCGCAAGCCAGCCTTGGTCCTCGTTCCCGAACTGCCGCGGGCCATAGATGCAGCTCATGCGAAACACGACGGTGCGAAGGCCATAGATGCGCGCGTAGTCGCGCACGTACTGATCTGCCGCTCCCTTCGAGCATCCATACGGCGAGTGAAAGTCGAGCGGGCGGGATTCGGGGATCCCATCTGGCAAGTCGCGATACTCGTAGCTCGTATCCTTCTCTACCAACGCGACGTCCTCCATGCCGCCGTACACCTTGTTTGTGGATGTGAACATCACCACCGGCTGACAAGGGCTCTGCCGCGCAGCCTCCAACACGTTCAAGGTGCCCAGCGCGTTGATCTCGAAGTCCACCCGGGGATCTTGGACCGACGAGGTGACGGCAACCTGTCCAGCCAAATGATAGATCGCGTCCACATCCGCGGCTGCCGACTTGACCGCCTGGGGATCGCGGACGTCACCCTTGACGAATCTCAGGTCACCATCGGGATGTTGCTGTTGAAGCCACTCCAGATTGCGCTCGCTGCCCCGACGGGACAGCGAATCAAGGACCGTGACTTTCCGGTTGTCGCCCAGCAGATCGTGCACCAGATGGCAACCGACGAACCCCGCTCCTCCCGTCACAAGGATAGACATAACCAGATCCTCCTCTTAGAGAATTCACCCAATT
>DASQAM010000042.1:0-6653 GCA_035635735.1 Gemmatimonadales bacterium
CGGCGTGCCGCGCACGTCGGTCGCCGCGAGCGCTCCCGGCAGGAGACCGTCCTGCGCGAGCACCAACGGAATGCGCGAGTACACGAGCAGCAGCGCGTTGAAGAGCGCGAACGCGCTCACCATCCCCGCCACGGCGAGCCACCGCCCGAGCCAGGGGCCCACGACACGAGTGGCGAGGTCCGGCCACGCGCCGTCGGTCCACGACGCCCAGGGTGTGAGCGCGAGCACTGGAATTACCGAGAGGAGATACACCGCCGTCACGAGCGGGAGCGCGCGCGCGAGCGCCCGCGGATACGTGGTCGTCGCGTGCTCGATCTCCCCGCCGATCGTCGAGGCGTTGTCCCAGCCCGAGTAATTCCAGATACTCTGTGAAACGCCCAGGCCCAAGGCACCCAGGAACGAGCTGCCGGCGGCATGGAACGGCGTGACGGGGAAGGGCGCAGCCGGTTGCCCGATCCAGCGCGCGATCGCCACACCTGCCAGCACCCCGAACGGCAGCAGCACCGTCGCCACGAACCAGCCCGACGCCGTGCCCACCACGACCGTCCCGCGGAGGTTGAGCCAGGTCGCGCCCCAGATCAGCGCCAACGCCACGAGCCAGGCCTCGAGCTGCGACAGCCCCGGCGCGAAGAACCGCAGGTACTGAATGAACAGCACCGGGTAGATCGCCATGTCGAGCAGCGAATATGTCCAGGAGAGCCAGCCGTTCCAGAATCCCCAGAAGCGGCCGAACGCCCGCTTGACCCACTGGTAGTAGCCACCCTCGACGGGCAGCATCGAGGCCAGCTCGCCGATGAGCAGCGTCTCGGGAGCACTGTAGACGAGTGGCGTCGCGACCAGCAGCAACAACGCGACCCCGGGGCCCACCGAGCCGACCAGCCCCTCCAAACCAAACGGCCCGCCCGACACGGTGAAAAACATCACCGCCACGAGCGGCCCGAGGCGCAGGGCGGTCGAGCGGCGGGTCACTGGTGCATGTGGTCGTGCTCCGCGCCCTCGCCCCAGATCACCTTCGGATCGTCACTCTCGAATGCCATGACGTGCATCATCCATCCGAAGAGCCGGGGCACGAACCGCCCGCCCACCGCGGCGCATGCCTCCGCGGTTGCAATCGGCGACTTGGGACCGAATCGGGGTTTCCCGTCGCGCGTCTCGCGCCACCGCTCCCGCTGGCCCACGGGCGGCATGCACCAATTCACATGCTCGTGCCACCGGGCCACCGAAAGAGGAATCCGCTGGTCCAGCGCGTCGAGCGAGCTGCGGGCCGGGGCCGTGTACATCGCGCCCGCAAGCACGAGTGCGCCGCCCGGACCCTCCCGGTATAGGAGCGACGTGGGCCTGGTCGGATCGAACCGGCGCGTCGCCGAGAGCGCCCAACGCCAGCTCGTGAAGTGGTAAATCGGCTGCTTCACGCCCGGGAGAAACTTGCGAAACCCATCCGCTTCGGCGGCACCCACGTTGCGGTAGCGGGCCAGCGTCGTGCGCATCTGCGCCACGAGTTGCGCGGCCCGGGTCGAGTCGGCGGCACTCCGGGGGCGCAGCGGCGTCAGCACGAGATGCGGATCCATCGACATGGGTCCGCTCATGGCTTCGTGGGCTGCGTGGGTGGCGTGCTGATCGGTCGAGTCCATGGAGTCTATCTCGGCGGCATCGGCTGGACTCTGGGCGCGACACGCGGTCGCGATCGAGAGGGCGACCAGCACCGCCGTCGCTGCCGCTGCGAGCTTGGTCATGGGGAGTAACTTAACGGTGATCATGTTCGACGTTGCTGTCGTGGGCGCCGGCCCCGCCGGCGCGACCGCCGCGCTCACCCTCGCCCGACGCGGGCTCTCCGTGGCCCTGCTCGAGCGCGACGCGCTCCCCCGCTACAAGACGTGCGGCGGCGGCCTCGTCGGCCGCGCCCTTACGCTCCTGCCCGGGGAAGTGGAGCGGGTCATCGAGCGGCGCTGCGGACAGGCCGACCTCCACCTCCTCGACGTGCACCAGCACTACCGCGCGACGCGCGATCCGCCCTCCGCCCCGATCATGGCGATGACCATGCGCGACCAGCTGGACCACCTGCTGGCGTCGGCCGCCGCGGCCGCCGGGGCGACGCTGCGCGCGCCGTGCGCCGTGACCGGCGTGAGCCTCGAGCCCCGTCACGTGCGGCTCGACACCAACACCGGTCCCGTGACCGCGGCCTTTGTGATCGCGGCAGACGGCGCCACGGGTGAGCTGGCCCGGCTCGCGGGGTGGGGCGACGGGCGGCACCTGATCCCCGCACTCGAATACGAGGCGCGCGTCGACGACGCCACGCTCGACCGGTTCGCGCGGGTGCCCCGCTTCGATGTGGGCACCATTCCCCACGGGTACGCCTGGGTATTCCCCAAGACGGCGCACCTCTCCGTGGGCGTGCTGACGACGCATCGGGGCGCGATCAACCTGCACGGCCAGCTCGAAGAGTACTTGCGGGTGATTGGGCTCGCGCCGCAATCGATGGAGCGCCACGGCTTCGTAATCCCGGTCCGCCCGCGCCCCGGGCCGCTCGCGCGCGAGCGAATGCTCCTAGTCGGAGACGCGGCGGGGTTCGCGGACCCGGTGACGGCGGAGGGGATCAGTTTCGCGGCGCGGAGCGGCGGGCTCGCGGCCGATGCGATCGTCGCGAGCGAGCTCGACCCGCCGCGCGCGCGCGCCGGGTACCACGCGGCGCTCCGGCCGATGCTCGCCGACCTGCGCGTCGCGCGCACGCTCGCCCGACTGCTGTACGAGCACCCCCGCGCGCGCCGCTGGATGTTCCGGCGGGTGGGTCAGCGGCTCGTCGAGGCCATCACCGATGTCTTCATGGGCGCGCGCACGTATCGCGGATCGGTGGCTGGGCTCTTCGCTGCCCTCGTGCTCCGCCCCAGCACGCGCTCGTAGACGGCGAGCTCCGCTCGCGCGATCCGGGGCCAGGCAAACCGAGCGGCTTTCGCGACGCCGGCGCGCCCCATGGCCGCGCGGCGCTGCGGATCGGCCAACAGGGCAATCGTCGTGTCCGCCCATACTGCCGGGTCATCCTTCGGAATGATCACCGCCTCCTCGCCGCCGTCGATGACCCAGCGGAAGCCGAGGTTGTCCGACACGAGCATCGGCGTGCCGCACGCCATCGCCTCGAGCAGTGTGACGCCGAACGACGCGATCGTTGTCGGGCAGAGATACAGATCAGCCGACGCGTAGTAGGCGGGGCGGTCGCCGAACACCTGTCCGACGAATCGCACGCTCGCGCCCAGCTCGCGGGCGCGCCGCTCGTAATAGGTACGCCACGGGCCGTCTCCCACCACGGTGAGCACTGCGCCCGGGAAGCGCGCCAGAATGCGCGGCATCGCGTCGAGCAGCGTGCCCAGTCCGTTGCGCGGCTCGATACGACCGAGGAACAGCAGCCGGGGGTGGTCGGTCAGCGCGTCCGTGGGCCGTCGCCCCGCGCCGTTGGTTCGGAAAAAGCTCGTATCCACGCCGTTCGGTATGACGTCCCAGTCGGCACGGAAGTAGCGCGCGTTCGCGTCAACCACCGGCTGGCTCACGGCAATCGTCGCCGCGTGACGGTCGAGGATCCGCTGCAGTGGTCGCCGGAAGACCCGGCAGCCGACCGAGCGGGCAAACCACGAGTGGAACGTGGCGACCACCGGGATCCCGGCGCGCCAAGCGGCGAACGGTGCGGCCAAGCCGAGCGTCGGGGCGAGGCCGCCATGCACGTGCACGATGTCGTAGCGGCCGGCTCGGAACACCGCTTCGAGGCGTCGCCGCAGTCGCCAGCCGGTGGTCACGCGCGATACGCCACCGTTCGAATAGATCACGCGGCTCGTCCCCACCCGGCGCACGAAGGGGGCGTCGGGGTAGTCGCCCATGTTGGACGTGACCACGGTGGTCGGATGCCCCCAGCTGTTGAGCTGCAAGGCGAGATTGTGTACATGCTCGGGGACTCCCCCGAGTTGCGGGTAGTAGTCCTCGGCGACCAACGCGATGCGCATCGGGTGAACCTCCGTCACTGTGACCCGGTGGCGTGGGCCGCGGTCACGCTCGTTTTGAGGCGGGCAACACTAGCCAGAACGGCGCCCGGCTCTTCTTCTTGAATGAAGTGCCCCGCGGCGGGCACCGAATCGATCACGAACGCGGGGAGGGTGCGCCTCAGCAATTGCACCTCCGGCACCCCGACGTCGCCGTCGTGATGCGCGCCGCCGACCATCAGGCGCACGGGACACCGGATCTGCGACAGGTGCGGCGCCAGCAGCTCCGGCTCACGGGCGTTGGCCATTGCGAGATACGCCTTGAGGGTGGCATCGAGATTGCGCCCCGCGGCGGCCGTGTACCCGAGGACCGTTGAATCCGTCACCCAGCTCGGGTCGCCAGAGGAGTCGATGAGCATCCCCCGGATCTTGCGCCGGATGAGCCGGATCCCGCCGAACAGCTTGATCCACGGCGCAAACCGGAGCGCGCGCTTGAACGCCGGCGTGATCGCTCGCTCGGTCGGCCCGCCCTCGATCGACAACAGTCCCCGAACGAGATCCGGCCGCCGGTAGCTGAGCCGGAACGCCTCGGAGCCGCCGATCGAATGCGCGAGGACGAACGCGTTTCGCACGTGCAGCGAGTCGAGCACGGCGGCGATGCGATCGGCCTGGGCGGTGAGCGAGTAATTCGCCTTCTCGGGCCGGGTAGAAGACCCGACGCCCAGCGGCTCGATCACGATCGTCCGATAACCCGCGCTGACGAGGAGCGGGACCAGCTTGCGGAAACCGAACGCCGAGCCGAACAGCCCCGGAATGAGCACCATCGGGTCACCGCGGCCCGCCGTTTCGACGGACAAGGATTCCGCCGGAGCCACAGGCACCATGAACGCCTGCGACACCGATGCGCTGTCGGCGATGAGCAAAACGGCGAGCAACCACACGAGGTGATACCCGGGTCAGGGTGAGTGAGTCACGCGGACTTTCCGAGCGCCGGCCGCCCCGGCTCGCCCGCGGGCGCCACCGTCTCGCCATAATCGATGATAACGGCGGCCGAGAAGCGCGGGTTTCCGGAGAGCTGGTAGCGCAGGTAGGTCTCGATCAGCTGGAGCGCGCGGTCCGGAACCGTCTTGAAGTCGTTCTCGACGTCCCGATCGGAGAACCCGATCCCCGCTCCGCGGTCGTACGTGAGGATCGCCGAGCGGTCGTTCAGGATCACCTGGGCGAGGCAATCGGCGATCGTCCCGAAACGCCGGGCCCCGAGCGGATGGAGATCCCGCACGCCGGGCCCGTGCAGGATGAAGAAATCGATAAGGGACGGCAGGTCGGTCATCGCGCCGAGACTACCATGGAGGCCGAGGCCCTGTCAACGACGCGGCGACATATTACCCGGCATGCGAGCCCTCTGGCTGGAGGATCGCCGCCTGCGGCTGCGCGACGACGTTCCGATCCCCGCGCCGCCCTCGGGCGAAGCGCTCGTGCGCGTCATCCGCGCCGGAATCTGTAATACAGATATCGAGCTGACGCAGGGGTACTACCCGTTCACCGGGATCCCGGGCCACGAGTTCGTCGGCGTCGTCGAGCAGGGGCCTTCGGCGCTCGTCGGCCGCCGGGTCGTCGGTGAGATCAACGCCGTGTGCGGCGCGTGCGGCGCATGCCTCGCGGGCCGGCGCACGCACTGCGAGCGGCGCACGGTGCTCGGCATCGTGAGTCGGCACGGCGCGTTCGCCGAATACCTCATCCTGCCGGCCGAGAACCTGCATCCGGTTCCGGACGCCGTGTCCTCGGATGCCGCCGTATTCACAGAGCCGCTCGCCGCGGCGCTCGAGATTCAGGAGCAGGTCCCGATCGGCCTCCGCGACCGTGTGCTCGTGGTGGGGGACGGGAAGCTCGGCCAGCTCGTGGCGCAGACCCTCGCGCTCACCGGCTGCGCCCTGCTGGTTGTCGGACGGCACGACGCGAAGCTGGCCCTGCTAGCGGCGCGCGGCATCGAGACCGGGCGCGTCGACCGAGCGACGCGCGGAGCGTTCGACGTGGCCGTCGAATGCACCGGCAATCCCGAAGGGTTCGCCGTGGCCCAACGCGCCGTGCGACCCCGCGGCACTCTGGTGCTGAAGAGCACGTACGCCGGCGCGCTGACCCTCGATGCCTCAGCGGTCGTGGTGCAAGAGTTGACGCTCGTGGGCTCGCGCTGCGGGCCGTTCGCGCCGGCGCTGCGCCTGCTCGAGGAGGAGCGGGTCGCGGTCGAGCCGTTGATCCAGGCGCGCTACGCACTGCGCGACGGCCTTGTGGCCTTCGAGCAGGCGCAGCGCCCGGGGGTGCTGAAGGTACTGCTGGAGATGGACGACGGACCCTCGAGTCGGGGTTCGGAGGTCGTCAGAACAGCGTGATGTTGAGCCCGGCGTTGAGCTGGAATGCCGACCGGTCGTGCTGCATCGCCCGGCCCTCCACGTAGGGATGTGTGTAGCCGAAACGCGACTCGAGCCCGCCCAGCAGATCCCAGCCCGTATCGGTGCTGCTCACGCCGCCGCTGCTGATGCGGAGCACGTTGACTCCACCGCCCACGTAGAGCTGCACGGCCGCACCGCGGTTGAGCCGGACCTTCAGGTCGCCATTGAACCCGACCCGTGAACCCACGTCGACGAAGTAGACGTCGACTGACGGGTAGAGCTCGAGGACGCGGTTGAGCGGCAG
>DASQAM010000043.1:0-2042 GCA_035635735.1 Gemmatimonadales bacterium
CGGGCAGACCGCGCCGAACTTCTGGCTCAACCCACAGAACGGGGTGAGCTATAGCGTGGCCGTCCGCACGCCGCTCTCCAAGATCAACGCGCTGGACGCGCTGACCAACACGCCGGTGACGGCACCGGGACTCGCCACGCCCCAGCTGTTCGGCAATCTAGCGACGCCGATCCGCACCACCTCGTTTGCCGTGGTGAACCACTACAACACGCAGCCGGTGTCGGACGTGTACGCGGCCGTGGACGACCGGGACCTGGGTGGCTTGGCGAGCGATGTCGATCGGGTGGTCGCCAAAATCACTCCGTCCCTGCCCAAGGGGACGCACATCGTGGTGCGCGGCCAGGTCGCCAGCATGCGGTCATCGTTCATCGGGCTGGGGTTGGGGGTGCTGTTCGCGATGGTGCTCGTGTACCTGCTGCTCGTCATCAACTTTCAGTCTTGGCTCGATCCGCTGGTGATCGTGATGGCCCTGCCCGGGGCATTGTGCGGCATCGTGTGGATGCTGTTCGTGACTCAGACCACGTTCAATGTGCCGTCGTTGATGGGGAGCATCATGTCGCTTGGCGTCGCCACCGCGAACAGCGTCCTGCTCATCACATTCGCGGATGACCTGCGGCGGGAAGGACGCTCGGCTCTCGAGGCTGCCCTCGAGGCTGGCGCCGTGCGGCTGCGGCCCGTCTGCATGACGGCGCTCGCGATGATCATCGGCATGCTGCCGATGGCGCTTGGCCTGGGTGAGGGGGGCGAGCAGAACGCCCCGCTCGGCCGCGCCGTGATCGGCGGCCTGCTCGTCGCCACGTGCTTCACACTGGTGGTCGTGCCGGTGCTCTACAGCATCCTGCGCGTCGCACCGCCTGCACCACCGATTGTCATCCCGGAGGGACACGCATGAGCGCCGCACCGGAGATCACGGAACAGCTCCACGCCAGGAAGGGCGATCGGGGACCCGCCCCCACCTCGCTGCGGCGCGGGCGGGTCAGATGGCTGTGGGCCGGGATCGCCGGGGGCGTGTTGGCGGCTCTGCTGCTGATAGGGATTGCGCCGCGCGTGGCACAGCAGCACCGGCTCACGTCCGCCGCCACCGCCGTGGGTGTCACGCTGCCCAGCGTGAGCGTGACCACGGTGACGCGTGATACGAGCCCGTCGAGCGTCAGTCTGCCGGGCGCGCTCACTGCCGTCCAGACCGCCGCGTTGTACGCGCGGACCCCGGGCTACGTCCGCCGGCGCCTGGTCGACATCGGCAGCCGCGTGCGCGTGGGCCAGCTCCTGGCCGATATCGACGCGCCCGACCTCGATCAGCAGGTGGCGCAAGCGCGGGGCGTGCTGGCTCAGACCCAGGCGGCGCAGCAGCTCGCGCAGGCCAACCTGGCTCGCTGGCGGGCGCTCGCCGTCGACAGTGCGGTGACGGCCCAGGAGCTCGATCAGATGCAGGCAGCGTTCAATGAAGCCGTGGCGAACTCGAACAGCGCCGAGGCCAACCTGCAGCGCCTGGTGCAGCTGCAGCTGTACGAGCGGGTGGTCGCTCCGTTCGCCGGCGTGATCACGGCGCGCAACGTGGACCCCGGGGTGCTGGTCGGACCGGCGGGCGGCGTGAGCGCGACGTTGCCGGCGGGAACGGGGAGTGCGCTGGGAAGCCTGTTCACGATCGCCCAGACCGACACACTCAGCGTGTACGTGACCGTGCCCGAAGACTACGCCGCCGCGGTCGCGATCGGGAAGCACGCGGTCGTTACGGTTCCCGCGCTCCCCGGCGACACGCTGCGCGGGCGCGTCGCTCGCACCGCGGGATCACTCGACCCCACGGCCCGGACGCTGCTCACGGAGGTGCGCGTGGCGAATCCCACGGGCGTTTTCCTCCCGGGGATGTACGCGCAGGTGCAGCTCGCGCTCGGCGTCGGTTCGCCCCCGTTGCGCGTCCCCGCCACGGCGCTGGTGATCCGCGACGGCCCGCCTCAGGTCGTGACCGTGGCGCCCGATTCGACGGCGCACTACCAGACGGTGACCATCGGCCGCGATCTCGGCAGCTGGGTGGAAGTCACCGG
>DASQAM010000044.1:0-6201 GCA_035635735.1 Gemmatimonadales bacterium
GAGACGAGGAGCAAGCGTTGCGCGTCATCGGGAAGCGGTCCGAACCGATCCCGCAATTCCTCGCGCACCGCTTGAATCTCGCTCGGCGCCTCGGCCCGCGCCAGCCGCCGGTACAGCTCGAGCTTCACCGCTTCATCCGGCACGTATTCGTCGGAGAGGTGCGCCGGCTGATCCAGAATCACCTCGGGTGGCACCCGTGCACCGTTTCCATCATCTCCCTTCCCGGACTTGAGCGCGTCAACGGTCTCCTGGAGCCAGCGCAGATAGGTATCGAACCCAACCGCCTGCGCGTGGCCCGACTGCGCGGCGCCGAGCAGGTTGCCGGCGCCGCGCAGCTCGAGATCGCGCAACGCGATCCGGTAGCCGGAGCCGAGATCGGTGTGATGCTCCAGCACGCGGAGCCGCTCTTCCGCCTCGACGTCGACGAGGTCCGGCACGAGCAGATAGCAGTAGGCGCGGCGGTGACTCCGCCCCACACGCCCGCGCAGCTGGTACAGCTGCGCCAGCCCGAGCTGGTCGGCGCGGTTCACGATCATCGTGTTCGCATTCGGCACGTCGAGTCCGGACTCGACGATCATCGTGGACACGAGAATGTCCACCTCGCCCCGGACGAATCGGGCCATCACGGCATCGAGCTCGGCTTCCTTGAGTTTCCCGTGCGCGACCGCGATCCGCGCGCGCGACGGGGCGAGGGCCCGCACCCGCTCCGCGATCGTGTCGATCGTCTCGATCCGATTGTGCACGAAGTACACCTGCCCGGCGCGATCCAGCTCCCGTGCCAGCGCTTCCTCGATCAATCCGTCATCCCACGGCTCGATGAACGTGAGGACCGGGGAGCGGTCCTTGGGCGGCGTCTCGAGCAGCGTGAGGTCCCGCAACCCGGCCAACGACAAGTGAAGGGTCCGCGGAATGGGTGTCGCAGTGAGTGTCAGCACGTCCACCGCGAGCTTCAGCGCCTTGAGCCGCTCCTTATGCCGGACGCCGAAGCGGTGCTCTTCATCGACGATGAGGAGCCCGAGATCGTGGAACCCGACGTCGCGCGACAGCAGGCGATGCGTGCCGATCACGACGTCCACTTCACCGGTTTCGAGCTGTCGCGTCACCTGCTTCGTGTCCTTCGGGCCGCGGAACCGCGACAACACCTCGATCCGCACGGGATAGTCGGCGAGGCGCTCGCGGAACGTGCGCCCGTGTTGCTCGGCGAGAATGGTTGTGGGAACGAGGACCGCCACCTGCTTGCCTGCCTGCACCGATTTGAAGGCAGCCCGCAATGCGACCTCGGTCTTACCATACCCCACATCGCCCACCAGCAGTCGGTCCATCGGTCGGGCGCGCTCCATGTCCCGCTTCACTTCCTCGGAGGCGCGTCGCTGGTCCGGTGTGTCCTCGTACAGGAAGGCCGACTCGAGCTCGCGCTGCCACGGCGTGTCCGGAGGAAACGCGAATCCTTTGGCGAGCTGTCGCCGGGCATACAGGTCGAGCAGCTCGATCGCCATCTGCCGGATGGCCGCTCGCGTCTTGTCGCGCTGCCGCTGCCATGTCGTGGTGCCCAGCCGGTGGAGCCGGGGCGGCGGCGCGTCGCCGTCGGCCGCGGCTCGGTACGGCTCGAGCTGATCCAGGCGATACAGCGGTACGTTCAACCGCGACCCGCCCTCGTACTCTACCACGGCCACCTCGAGTGTCCCGCCCTCCGCTCCCACCGCGATCGTCTGGATCCCGCGGTAGATCCCGATGCCGTGCTCGAGATGAACCACGTAATCGCCGGCCTTGAGCGCCCGCGTCGCGGCAGTGGCCGTGGCTTCGCGATACCGGCGCGGCCGCCGCAGCCGGCGGGCCCGCCGGAAGATCTCGTGGTCGGTGAGCACGCGCAGCCCGGGCAGCACGAATCCGCCGTCCAACGCCCCGACCGCGAGCGTCGCCCGGTCGCCGGCCAGGAGCTCCTCCAGTCGCTCGAGCTGGCCTTCGTTGTCGCACAAGATCACGGTCGGCGGGTCGGTCGCGACGATCTGACGCAGCCGCTTGATGTCGCGGTCCACCGGCTCGGGGGGCGCTATCGGGAACCGAACCCCGGTTTCGGTGGGGTCGAGCGCGATCCGCGGGAACCTGGCAAGCTGCGCCCGCCACGCCGCCGGATCGACGAACAGCGCCTCCCGCGCCGGCGGCTCCTCGCCCAGCCGCCGCGCCACCTCGAGATGGTGGGCCGCCTCGCTCCACGCACGCTCCACTTCCTGTCCCAGCGCCGACTCTTGCTCCAATACGATCAGCGCGTCGCTGGGGAGCAGATCCAGGAGCGACTGACGTGGTAGGGGCGCAGCATGCTGCGCCCCTACGTCGCCTGCCTGCCCTCCCTCAGTCTTCAGCGGCAGGACCGTCACCCGCTCGATCGCTTCGCCGGAACGCTGCGAGTCGAGATCGAACGTGCGCAGCGACTCGATCTCGTCTCCCCACCACTCGAGCCGCGCCGGTGCCGCCATCCCAAACCCATACACGTCGAGGATCCCGCCACGCACGCTGAACTGGGCGACCTCGGTGACCGTCGGCACGCGAGCGTAGCCCATCACCTCGAGACGCTCGATGACAGTCGCGAATTGTAGGGGCGCAGCATGCTGCGCCCCTACCTGAACCGCTTTTCGGCTTCCCTTTTCCAGCACTAATCGCATGTCGCGCAGCGCCGCCGGCACCCCCGTGCGTTCGGCGGCGGCGCGCGCGGTCGTGACCAGCACCCGAACCTGCCCCGACAACAGCAGCTCCAGCGTCTCCACGCGCTCGCCGGCGATCTCGAAGTGCGGCTCTTCGGCGCCCAGCGCCTCACGCTGCGGGTACAGCGCCCCCGCGGACCCCGACAACGTGCGCAGGTCCGCAAGCCACCGCTCCGCATCGGTCGGCGTGGGTGTGATCACGACAAAGACCCGCTGCGCCAGTCGCCGCGCGAGGGCGGCCACCAGCACGGCGGGACTCGAGCCGGGGAGGCCGGAGATGCCCAGACGGGTACCGGGCGCGGGCAACCCTTCCGCCAACGCCCGCGTGGCCGGCAGCGCGTCCAACCGGTCGATGACGAAGTCGAGCGGCATCAGCGGGTGCGCGTCGCGACCCCCAGCTCCACGAGCGCGAAGACCAGGGCCAGCACCAACAGCAGCCCGCTGGCATCGTGGCGCCCCGCTCCGGCGAACCGGGCGGCCGCGAACGCCGTGCCGTCGAGCACGTCCGCACCCAGCACGTCGCGCACCAGGGCCGGCGGCGCCGGCGTGAGATCCGATTCTCGTGGGTCGAGTCCGTAGACCATCGCGCCGATCGTATCGGCGCCGCGGGTCCGGAACTCGACGCGCGGGTCGCCTTCGACCTCGGTGACGGGTGCCTCACCCCGTGCCAGACGGTTCACCAGCGCGTCCACAAACGGGACGAACGCCGGTGTCGCGGGCAGCGCCGTCCACGCAGTGTCGAGCCGGCTGCCGAGGAGCAGGACGTTGCCGTCCCGCACCAACCACGGCTCGCTGTTCAGCGTCGCGAGCACGGTCGTGTCGTTACCCATCCCCCGTCCCACGTCTCCCGTCACGGTTTCGATCCGGTACCTCCGCGTCACCTGCACCCCGCTGATCCCCGGCACGCCAAGCCCGGCGATGACGCCGGGCGTGCCCGCCTCCGCAAAGCGCCAGCGCCCGCCCCGTGCCGCGAGCGCGCGATTCACCTGGCCGATCAACGCCGGCTCGGCGGGTGGCACCACGACGCTCACCCTCGTCCCCGCCTGCGGCCGGTCTCCAATGGCGACGTCGATGCCCCCCTCTCCGCCTCCCCGGACCCGCTTCCCTTCTTCCAGCACGGCGAGCGCTGCGCCCACGAACGGGCCTCCCCCAGCGCTCGGAGGCGCCGCGACTCGGGCGGGCGGAGCGACGCGCCACACGAGCAATCGTCGATCGTCGGCCCGCAGCTCGTCGGCGTCGAGCACGACTTCGCCCACCCACCAGCCCGGACCGAGCGATGGCAACGTGATCGATACCGTCGATCCCGGCGTCGCCAGCGCGCGACCGACTTCACGGCCGCCTATCCGCAGCGTCACCGGCGCGGCGCCTCCCTCCCGTCCCGCGCCGGGCGTCCCGACGATGCCCACGGCCGCGGCGCCGTCCGTCACGCGCACGGTGCCCACGCCCCGGTTCGCGGCTCCGTGGCTCGGGGGCGCGAGGGCGAGCACTCGGACCCCGCGCGGCACGGCCGCCCGGCCTGAGCCGAGGGTCGTACGCTGCAGGTCACTCACGACGTGTACCTCGCGCGCCGGGAGCGGCTCCGCGTCGACCAGGCGCGTAGCCGCCCCCACGGCGGCCCTGAGGTCCAGCCGCCGAGCCGAGACGCCGGCGCTATCCACGGTCGCCAGCAACGCTTCCCTTGTTCCCGCGCGCGCCACGCCGTCGGCGAGCACGAGCCAGAGACGATCGGACGCCGTCGCCCGCGCCAGCGAGCCTCGCGCCATCGCTTTCAGGCGCTCGAGCACGGGACGCCCGTCCACCACCAGCCCGGACGACGGGGAGTTGTCGAGGATCACGGCGAGGGCCGTCGGCTCGTGCAACGACCCGCCGCTCGCCTGCGTGGGGAAGAGCGGCCGAGCCGCAGCCAGCACGATGAGCGCGATCAACGCCGTCCGCAAAAGCAGGAGCAGCAGGTGTCGCAGCTTCAAGCGTCGCGCGTTCTGGCGCTCCGCCTCGCTCAGATACCGGAGCGGTGGAAACTCGGCCTCCGGCGGCACCCGGCGCTGGAGCAAGTGGAGCAAGGCGGGGATCGCCGCGGCTGCGAGCCCCACGAGGGCCAACGGATGCAGGAACGTCACGCCAGCAGCCGCAGCGCCATGCCGAACGGCATGTCGGTCAGGATGTGGTGGTACGCGATGCCGTGCCGCCGGCACGCCGTACGCCATGCGTCGACCTCCCGACGCACGGTGGCCTGGTAGGCCCGGGCCAGCTCGCGCGGTCGAACCACCACGCTCGCTGCGGATTCAGGGTCCCGGTATCGCACCTCTGGCGGGCCGGAGAGCTCGGCCTCCGCGGGATCCATGAGGTGCAGCACGATCACCTGATGGCCACGATGACGCAGGTAGCGCAACGCCGTGAGCGCCAGCTCACGGTCGAACAGCAGGTCGGAGACGAGCACCACGAGCCCCCGCCGGGCGAGCAGCGACGTGAGACGCACCAAGGCCGCCTGCGCCGCCGTCCCCAAACCGTCCGGCGTGTCGACCAACCCCCGCACCAGTCGCGCCCACTGTCCCGCCTTCACTCGCGCCGGCACGACCTCGCGCACGACGTCGTCGAAGGTGATCAGTCCCGTGGCGTCTCGCTGGCGCAGCAGGATCAGCGCGAGCGCCGCCGCCAGCCGGTCGGCATAGGCCCGCTTGGTGAGCCGGTTGGGCGAGCCGCGCCACGCCATCGAGCGGCTCGCGTCGACCAGAATCATCGCGCGCAGGTTGGTCTCTTGCTCGAACTGCTTCACGAACAGGCGGTCGGCTCGGGCGAGGATCTTCCAATCGAGGTAGCGGAGCTCGTCACCGGGTTGATAAGCGCGGTGCTCCGTGAACTCCACGGAGAAACCGCGAAACGGCGAGCGGTGGATCCCGCTGAGAAACCCCTCGACGACGCCCTGCGCCACAATCTCGATCCCGCCGAAGCGAGCTACCTCGGCGGGATCCAGGAGATCGAAGCGCTGCACGTCGGCCATGGCCTCGCGGAAGCTAATGAACAGCCGAATGTCCCGGGTAGAGGACAGCCAGGACCTCGTGATCAGCATCAATAGGCGGTCGAACCTAAAGCGTCACTGTGACTTACCGGCTTCGCGACCGAGGCTCGGGTTGGCATGTAACCTGCCCCCTCACCGCGCGAACGGAGGCCCCATGTTGAACGCGATCTGGTTGCTCAGCCTCGTCACCACACCGATCGGCAGCCCTTCGATCCAGCCGGTGTCGGTGGACGATCGGCCCCGCGTCGAGGTCTGGACCGACCGGGGCGACAGCCCCTACACCAGCGGCCAGGGCGTCCGCGCTCACTTCCGCGCCGATCGGGACGCCTTCGTGACGATCCTGCGCGTCGACACCGACGGCCGGGTGCGCGTGCTGTTTCCGCGCGAGCCGTGGGAGGACAACTTCGCCCGCGGTGGTCGCGACTACGAGGTGCAGGGCGGAGACGACCGCGACGCCTTCTACATCGATGACTATCCGGGTGTCGG
>DASQAM010000045.1:0-2168 GCA_035635735.1 Gemmatimonadales bacterium
GGGTACAATTGCGACTGCAGCGCGGCTTCGATGCTCTTGAGGCCGTTGTGACCGCCCGCGGATCCTTCGGCGCGCAGGCGAAACGTGCCCGTCGGGATGCGGAACTCGTCCACCAGCACGAGCAGGTCCGTCGCCGGATCGAAGGCGGGGTCGGCGCGGAGCGAGGCCAGGGCAGCCCCGCTCGCATTCATGTACGTGGTGGGCTTGAGCAGGCGCACGGGGACGCCTTCGACTTCACCCTCCGTGACGCGAGCGCGCTCGCCGCGGCGGAAAGGGGGGAACCCCCAGCGCGCGACGAGCGCATCGGCCACCCAGAAGCCCGCATTGTGCCGCGTCGCCGCATACTCGGGCCCCGGGTTGCCGAGGCCGACGACGGCGCGCAAGCGTCAGCTCTCTTTGCCGCCCTTGGGCTTCTCGGCTTTCTCGGTCTTCTCTCCCTTAGCCTCGGGCTTGGCCGGCGCGCCGCCCTCGGCTGCCGCCCCTCCCTCGCCCTCTTCCTCTTCACCCTCGCGGACCTTGCGGATCAGCTCGGGTTCGGCCACTTCGGTGGCCGCTTCGGGGGTCGGCGCCGCCACTTCCTCGGCGCGCGGCGGCACGACCGTGGCGATGGTCAGGTCGGCGTCGGTGAGGATCTTGGCGTTCGGGATGCTGAGGTCGCGCACGTGCAGCGAGTCGCCGATCTTGAGCGCGTTCACGTCGAGCTCGACGCGATCCGGGATGTTCTCCGGGAGCACCTCGATCTCCACCTCGCGCGTCACCTGGTCGAGCACGCCGCCGGCGTTGCGCACGCCGTCGGGGTTTCCGACGAGGTGCACCGGCACTCTGAGCTTGACCTTCTCCGTGGCGTGAATCTCGTAAAAATCCACGTGGATGATGTCGGGCCGGATGGGATGGCGCTGGATCTCGCGAATCAGCGTCTTCACGGTCTTGCCGTCCACCGCGAGATCGATGATGGTGCTCGCGGGCTCGACCCCTTGCAGCGCCTTCTCCAAGGCCTTGGCCTCGAGCTCGAGCGGCTGGGTGTCGCGCCCGTGGCCATAGATGACGGCCGGGACTCTGCCGCGGAAGCGGGCCTGTCGCGCGGCGCCCTTGCCGGTCGCCTGCCGCGGACTCGCCGAAAGAGAAACAGTCTGGGCCATGCTCTAGTCCTCAGTCATAAGCCGTATGCCGCAAGTCAGTCGAAGAGCGCGCTCACCGACTGGTTACTGTGCTCGTAGCCGATCGCTTTGGCCATCAGCCCCGCGATCGACAGCACCTTCAGCTTGTCGAAGACCCGCTCGTCGGGGATGCGGATCGTGTTGGTCACCGCGACCTCGTTGATCGCCGAGGCGCGGAGCCGCTCCACCGCTGCCCCTGACAACAGCGCGTGCGACGCGAACGCGTAAATCTTGCGCGCGCCGAGGCCCTTGAGCGCCGCCGCGGCCTCGGTGACCGTCCCGGCGGTATCGATCATGTCGTCCGGGATGAGGCAGTCCTTGTCGGCCACCTCACCCACCACGTTGACGACCTCGGCCACGTTCGCGGACGGGCGCCGCTTGTCGATGATCGCGAGCGAGGCGTTCAACCGCTTCGCGAATCCCCGCGCCATCTTGGCTGAGCCGACGTCGGGCGCCACCACCACCGGATCGTACAGCTGCTTCTGGCGGAAGTGGCTCACGAACACCGGTGCCGCGTACAGATGGTCCACGGGAATGTCGAAGAACCCCTGCAGCTGATGGGAATGGAAGTCCATCCCCAGCACCCGGTCCGCGCCTGCCGCCGTGATCAGGTTCGCCATGAGCTTGGCGCTGATCGCAACCCGCGGCTGGTCCTTACGATCCTGACGCGCGTAGCCGAAGTACGGCAGCACCGCCGTGATGCGCGCCGCGCTCGCCCGGCGCGCGGCGTCGATCAGGAACAGCAGCTCCAGATGGTTCTCCGCCGGGGGGTTGGTCGGCTGGATAATGAACACATCCCGGCCGCGCACATTCTCGTCGATCTTGACGAAAATCTCCCCGTCGGCGAAGCGGCGGATCGTCACCGCACAGAGCGGCTGCCCCAAGTGCTCGGCCATCTCCTCGGCGAGCGGCCGGTTGGCCGTCCCGGCGAGGAGCAACAGCTGGCTCCGCGAGAGCGAGAGGTCCGCCATGTGAGCCCTGCAAAATAGACGGCAAACTGCGCGAAGCCAA
>DASQAM010000046.1:0-4078 GCA_035635735.1 Gemmatimonadales bacterium
GGCCAAATCGATCTCTACGTCGAGTACACGGGGACCGCCTACACCGCCGTGTTGAAGCACGCGCCCGTCGCCGATCGCGACAGCGTGTATGGCACCGTTGCGCGTGACTACGCGCAACGATTCGAGCTCGTCTGGGGCAAACCGTTCGGCTTCAACAACACGTTCGCCATCACCGTGCGACGCCGCGATGCCACGCGCTACGGCCTGAAGCGGATCTCCGACTTGGCGCGCGTGGCGCCGCGCTGGAAGGCCGGATTCGGCTACGAGTTCCTGGAGCGCGCCGACGGATTCCGGGGGCTCGCGAGCGGATACGGACTGCGGTTCGCTTCCCCACCCACCGCGATGGACCTGGGGCTCACGTATCGGGCGCTCGCCGAGGGGAAGGTGGACGTGATCGCCGGCAACTCGACGGACGGCCAGATTCAGGCCCTGGACCTCGTCGTGTTGGAGGACGACCGCCATTACTTTCCGCCGTACGAAGCTGCGCCGGTGATCCGGCAGGCAGCGATCACCCGGCACCCGGGAGTGGCCGCGGCCCTCGATCAGCTCGCGGGCCGCATCTCGGACGCCGAGATGCGGCGGCTCAACGCCCTCGCGGACGTCGAGCACCGGGATATCGCGGCGATCGCGCGGGACTGGCTGCGGGCGAGCCTGCCGTGAGGGTGGGGCCCCGCTTGCAGCTCGTGCTTGCGGCCGCGTGCTTCTCGACGGCGGGGGCGGCCATCAAGGGGAGCGGTTTCGACGCGTGGCAGATCGCCGCGGTTCGAGCTTTCGTCGCCATGCTGGCGATCGTCGCGCTGATCCCCGAAGCCCGACACCGGTGGAGTTGGCACGTGGGGCTCGTGGGCCTGGCCTACGCGGCCGCCGGGATGCTGTTCGTGTTCGCGAACAAGCTCACCACGGCGGCCAATACTGTTTTCCTTCAGGCGACGAATCCACTGTTCGTCGTAGCGCTCGCGCCGTGGCTCTTGCGTGAGCGCGTGCGGGCGGCCGACCTGGCGTTCATGGGCGTGCTGGCCCTTGGCCTGGCCCTGCTGTTCGTCGGCGGGCAGCGACATTTCGCGACCGCGCCGGATCCCTTCCTCGGCAACGTGCTCGCGGCGGGGAGCGCACTGGCATGGGCATTCACGGTGACGGGCTACCGTTGGCTGGCCCGTCGGGGCGGCGCGGACCACGGCCCCATCGCGGCCGCGGCGGCGTGCGGCAACCTGATCGTATTCCTGGTCTGTCTGCCGGGGGCGCTCCCGCTCGCGGCCGGCCGCGCCACCGATTGGCTGATCGTGATCTACCTCGGCGTGTTTCAGCTCGGACTCGCGTACGTGTTCCTGTCGCGCGCCATCACCCGGGTGCCCGCGCTCGAGGCGTCCCTGTTCCTGCTGGTCGAGCCGGTGCTGAGCCCCGTCTGGGCGTGGCTGGCGCACGGTGAGACACCAGGTCCGCAGGCGGTGATCGGGGGTACCGTGATCCTGACGGCGACGGCGCTCAAGGCGTGGACCGACACCCAGGTGGTGGCGGCGTGAAGGCGCGCCCGCACACGATCATCCGGACCTATTTCGCCATCACAGGGCTGTTCAACCTGGCGATGTCGCTCATCTGGGGCATCGATACCCTGTTCAAGATGGGCGCCGGGCTCGACATCCAGCAGGTGTTGCTCACGAACGCGGCGTTCACGCTCGGCTCGATGGTGTTTGAAGTCCCCACGGGAGTCGTGGCGGACACGGTCGGACGTCGGGTGTCGCTGCTGCTCTGCCTCGTCACACTGTTCGTGACGACGCTGCTCTACGTGGCCATCGCATGGCGCGGCGGTGGATTCTGGGCGTTCATGTGGGTCTCGGTGTTCCTCGGACTGGGATACACATTCTACACGGGCGCCGTGGATGCCTGGTTGGTCGATGCCCTCCAGGCGAGCGGCTACGATGAGCCGCTCGAGCGCGTGTTCTCCCGCGGGCAGATGCTGTTCGGGGCTGCGATGCTGGTCGGGACGGTCGGCGGCGGCCTGCTGGGCCAGATTCGCCTCGACATCCCGTATCTCGTGCGGGCCGCGCTCGTCGTGCCGCTGTTCCTGCTGGCGTGGTTCCGCATGCCGGAGTTCGGCTTCACCCCGCGGGCGTTGCAGCTGCGGCGGGTGCCGGCAGAGCTGCGGCGGGTCTTCGTGGAGGGGCTCACCTACGGCCTGCACAATCCGGTCGTCCGGCCTGTGATGCTTGCGTCGCTCGTCTCGATGAGCTTCATGATCTTCGGCTTCTACAGCTGGCAGCGCTACTTCCTCGATCTGTTGGGACGGAATCTCGTGTGGGTGGACGGGGTGATCAGCGCGCTGGTCGGGTTGAGCCTGATCGTGGGTAATGCGTGCGTCGCGCCGCTCTCTCGCGTGGTGCCGACGCGGACCGGACTGCTCATCCTCTCGGCGGGGGCCCAGGCGGTGCTGGCGGTGGCGTGCGGCCTGCTGACGAACTTTTTCGCGGTCGTATCGCTGTACCTGCTATACGGCGTGGCCGTCGGGCTCGCGCTGCCCGTCAAACAGGCCTATCTCAACGCCCACATCCCGTCGGCCCAACGGGCGACAATCATTTCGCTCGACTCGATGTTCGCGAGCAGTGGCGGGGTGGTCGGGCAGACGGCGTGGGGCTGGGTCGCGCGGACGCGCTCGATCGGCACGGCGTGGGCGTGGAGCGGGGTGACGCTGCTGCTCGCGATTCCGTTGTACTGGAGGGCGCGCAGCCGCGACCAAGAGCAGGACAAACTCGGCTAGACGCGCAGACGCACAGCGGAAAACAGGTCTGAGTGAACGGGTCTTCCTGCTCACTCTCACTGTTCACCGCTGTGCGTCTGTGCGTCTAATAGTGCTAGTCCTCGTTACGGCGTGCTGTCTTTCTTTTGGTTCTCGTGCACGTCCTTCCGGTCCTGCCGCAGATCCTTGCGATCCCGGTGTGCATCGCGCACGTCGTGGCGCCGGTCGCGGCGATCCTGCCGCAGGTCGCGCGCCTCGCGCCGCGCCGCGGTGGTATCGCCGTTCTTCAGGTCCTGCCGGACCTCCCGGCGGTCCTGGCGGATGTCCTTGGTGTCGTGGCGGATGTCCTTGCGGTCGCCGCGGAGCTCACGGCGGTCGTGGCGGACTTCCTTGCGGTCATGCTTCACGTCGTTCGAGTCCTGGGCCGACAGCACTACGGGTGCGCTCAGCGCCAGCACGGCGAAGAGGGCGATATGACGTCGCATACATGGTCCCGGTTGAGGTTCGCAGATAAGACCCTATACCGGGGATGGCGTTAAGAGCGTGACGCGGGTCACACGTGTACCCGCAGACGTTGCATGCACTTGGGCGATTCGCGCCGGCGGGGGCAGTGTAGATTGTAGCCCGCATGAAGGATCGGAGCGAGATCGGGATCGTCGCGGCGACGGCGCGTTACGAGGCGTGGCTCGCCGAGCGGATTCCCCTCGTCAAACCGGATCTCGAGCTCAAGCATCACGCGATGAGCGCCGGGATCTTCCCGTTCCTCCGCGCCACGTTCTACCGGTGGGCGGCCCGCTGGCGGACGCTCGTGGGTGACGTCGCCGCGGCGCCGACCGTGCTGGCCGTGGGTGACCTGCACGTGGAGAACTTCGGGACCTGGCGCGACGCGGAGGGGCGGTTGGTGTGGGGCGTCAACGACTTCGACGAAGCGTGGCCGCTGCCGTACACCAACGACCTGGTGCGGCTCGCCACCAGCGCGCTGGTCGCGCGCGAATATCACGACTTGAAAATCGACGGCAAGGAAGCGGTGGGGGCAATTCTCGACGGCTACCGGGAGGCGCTTGAGCAAGGGGGACACGCGTTCGTGCTGGCGGAGCATCATACCGCGCTGCGCGAGATGGCGCTGTATCGCCTGCACGATCCGGAGTCCTTTTGGCACAAGCTCGAGTCGCTTCCGACGGTGAAATCGTCCATCCCCGCCGCCGTCCTGGCCTCGCTCCGACGGGCCCTCCCCGAGCGCGGTCTCAAGGCGAGGATCGTTCATCGCGTCGCCGGACTCGGGAGCCTGGGCCGTCAGCGGTTCGTCGCGCTCGCCGCGTGGCGCGGGGGGCGGGTCGCGCGGGAGGC
>DASQAM010000047.1:0-2378 GCA_035635735.1 Gemmatimonadales bacterium
TCCGGTCGCGATTTGGAGTTTGCCCGCGTCACGGCCGCCGCGCGTGAGCTCGACCACGACATCGCTGCCTGTGCCCCGGTCCAGATGCATCACCCCGGCGAGATTGTAGATGGCGACGCGGTCACCGGCGAGAGTCCGCCGCTCTGGCTGCTGCCGGGCGGCGAGCGTGACGGGGAACAGCAACAACGCGGCGATCCGGAGAGCGGGCATGGGGGACCTCCTCCAAGGGGGAGCGCTGACGGCGCTACGGGCGCCGGGCGGGGTGTGTTTCACGACCGTGCTGCCGGTTGGATTGGGGGAGCTGCGGAAAGGTTGCGGGAACCGGCAACGCCGAAGGCGAAGGCCTCGGGGCCGCGGTTCCCGCAATTACCGGGTTCCCCTCAGCGCGCTACCTTCTCCCCATGCACGAATGGCAAGTCTGGCTCGTCGCCTCCCTGCTGTTGTTCGTGGCCGAGATGCTCGCGCCGGGCTTTTGGCTGCTGTCGGTGGCCGTCGGCTGCCTCACCGCCGGGGTAGTCTCCCTGGTCGTCCCGGGGCCAATCGTGCCGGCGCTGAGCTTCGCCGCCGGAACCCTCCTGTCCCTTGTCGGCATCCGCCCCTTCCTGCTGCGGTACCTGCATCCGCGGGGAACTGAGATCCGGACCAACGTGGACGCCCTTGCCGGCCGGGTGGGGATCGTATCGGAGCGTATCGACCCCGCGACCGGCAAGGGACGGGTCCTGGTCGAAGGTGAAGATTGGCGCGCCGCATCGTTGATGGACGCAGCGCTGGAGCCCGGAACCCGGGTGATGGTGGTCAGGGTGGAGGGAGCGACTCTGTACGTGGACAAGGAGACCTAGGCATGGACAACATCGGCGCGCTGATCGTCCCCGCCGTAATCGCGCTGGTCGCGATCTCGATCGTCGCCAAGGGCGTCCGCGTCGTGCAGCAGGCGCAGACGATGATCATCGAGCGGCTGGGGAGGTACCACCGCACGCTCTCCTCCGGCGTGAACCTGATCATCCCGATCATCGACAAGCCGCGGGCGATCGATTGGCACCAGGTGATCGTGACACCGGCGGGCGACTCGTTCGCGCGCCATTTCCGCACTGAGAAGATCGACCTGCGCGAGACGGTGTACGTGTTCCCGCGTCAGAATGTGATCACCAAGGACAATGTGGTCGTCGAGATCGACGCGCTGATCTATTCCCAGATCACCGACCCAGTGCGCGCGACGTACGAGATCGCCAACCTACCGGACGCGATCGAGAAGCTGACGCAGACCACGCTGCGGAACGTCATCGGCGAGATGGAGCTGGACCACGTCCTCTCCTCGCGCGACACGATCAACGCCAAGCTGCGCGAGATCCTGGACGAAGCGACCCACAAGTGGGGCGCGAAGGTGAGCCGGGTGGAGCTCAAGGACATCAACCCTCCGCGCGACATCCGGGATGCGATGGAGAAGCAGATGCGCGCCGAGCGGGACCGGCGCGCGGCGATCCTCACTGCCGAGGCGGAGAAGCAATCGCGCATCCTCCAGGCCGAAGGGATCCGGCAATCCGAGATCAACCAGGCGGAGGGCCAGAAACAGGCGAGGATCCTCGCGGCCGAAGCCGAGGCCAACGCCCGGCTCAAGGTCGCCGAAGCGGAAGCCCAGGCGATCGAGCGGATCACGGCCTCCATCAAAGGAACCGGCGGAGATCCGGCGCGCTACTTGATCGCCATCCGCTACATCGAAGCGCTGAAGGACATGGTCACGAGCCCGCAGAGCAACAAGGTGGTCTACTTGCCGTACGAGGCCACGGCCGTGCTCGCCTCGCTGGGCGGTATTCGGGAGATGCTCGCTGGCCCATCAGAGGGGAAGAAGGCATGAACGGGGCGAAGGCGCTGTTCGTCGGAGTGGTCGCACTCCTTCTGTCCGCCCGTCCGGCCGACCGCCAGGCGGCCGCCCTACCCGCCTGCG
Organism: Gemmatimonadales bacterium; assembly: GCA_035635735.1. Taxonomy (GTDB): domain Bacteria; phylum Gemmatimonadota; class Gemmatimonadetes; order Gemmatimonadales; family GWC2-71-9; genus AG41. The sequence continues at coordinate 1,943 of DASQAM010000047.1, forward strand.
ACTCCGACAACGGCGGCATCACACTTCCCGCGGGCTTCTGCGCGGTCGTGGTCGCGGACCAGGTGGGCGCGCCGCGACACCTCGCGGTGGCGCCAAACGGCGATGTCTTCGTCGCGCTGCAGAGTCGTCCCGGCGGTGTGCTCGCGCTGCGGGATACGAGCGGCGACGGCAAAGCCGATGTCACGGAGCGCTTCGGCTCCGAAGGCGGCACTGGGATCGCCCTCGGCAAGGGCGTGCTGTACTTCAGCTCGACGACGACCGTCTACCGTTACGCGATGCTGGCAGGCAGCCTCGTCCCGCTCGGCGCGCCGGACGTGCTCGTGCGGGGGCTCGCTGACGGCGGGCATGCAGCGCGCAACCTGGCCCTCACCGCCGACGGCCGCACCCTGTTCGTCAACATCGGATCCGCCACCAACTCTTGTCAGGTGAAGGACCG
>DASQAM010000048.1:0-23822 GCA_035635735.1 Gemmatimonadales bacterium
CCGTAGCCGGCCCCGTTGTAGATCACGTTCCACCCGCTGCCCCCGGGGATCGACACATCGGCCGGGGTAACCGGCAGCGCCGCCCCGAACCCGTAGTCCGTGAGCACGCTCAACCCGCTCGGCTCGTTGGGCCACGTCCCCGGCGGCGGCAGAGCCGTCACGGTCATGGTCGCCGCTCCACTCTGCCCCTCGCTCGTCGCGGTGATCGTCGTCGTCCCGGCCAGGAGCGCCGTCACGAGGCCGATCGTGGACACGTTCGCCACGCTCAGCGCGCTCGACGTCCAACTGATCGCCCGACCGGTCAGAACGTTGCCGCTCGCGTCCCGAAGGGTCGCCGTGAACTGCTGACTCGCCCCGACCGCAACAGTCGCGCTCGCTGGACTGAGCGTCACCGTTGCCACCGGCGCCGGCGCGGGGGGAGTGACCGTCACGGTCGCCGTCCCGCTCTGTCCTTCACTGGTTGCCGTGATTACGGTCGAGCCGGTGGAGCTGGCGCCGACCAATCCGCTGCCGCTCACGGTCGCCACCCCGGAGTTATTGCTCGTCCAAGTGATGGTCCGGCCGGTCAGAACATTGCCGCTCGCGTCCCTGAGGGTCGCCGTGAACTGCTGACTCGCCCCGACCGCAACAGTCGCGCTCGCTGGACTGAGCGTCACCGTTGCCACCGGCGCCGGCGCGGCAGTGACCGTCACGGTCGCCGTCCCGCTCTGCCCTTCACTGGTTGCCGTGATCACGGTCGAGCCGGTGGAGCTGGCGCTGACCAATCCGCTGCCGCTCACGGTCGCCACCCCGGAGTTACTGCTCGTCCAAGTGATGGTCCGACCGGTCAGCGGGTTCCCGCTCGCATCCTTCGCGGTCGCGGTGAGCTGCTGCGTCCCCCCGACGGTCAGGCTTGCCGTCGCGGGGCTCACGGTCACCGAGGCGACCGCTGGGTTCGAAACCGAGATGGAGCCGGTGCCGCTCTGGCCTTCACTCGTCGCCGTGACGGTGGCCGCGCCCGCTGTGCTGGCGCCGACGAGCCCGCTCCCGCTCACGCTCGCCACTCCGGAGTTGCTGCTCGTCCAAGTGACGGCCCGTCCGGTGAGTGCGTTCCCGTTCGCATCCTTCGGGGTCGCGATGAGCTGCTGCGTGCCGCCGACGGTCAGGCTCGCCGTCGCCGGGCTCACGGTCACCGAGGCGACCGGCACGTTCGATACGGAGATGGAGGCGGTGCCGCTGTGACCCTCACTCGTCGCCGTGATGGTGGCCGAGCCCGCTGCGCTGACGCCGACGAGCCCACTCCCGTTCACGGTCGCGACACTCGAGTTGTTGCTCGTCCACGTCACCGTCCGTCCGGTCAATACGTTCCCAGCGGAATCGACGGTCGTCGCGGCGAGCTGCGCGGTCTGTCCCAGTAGCACGCTCGCCGACGTGGGGGCGATCGTCACGGCGGAAACCGGTACAGGCGTCACGGTCACCACGGCGGTGTCGGTCGATCCCCCGGGATTGCCGCGGGCGATCACCTTCACCTTTCCCGTGTCCGTGCCCGCCTTGTAGTGACCGTAATGGCGACCACCGCTGCTGCTCGTGTCGATCACGCTGCCGCTCGTGACGCTCCACGAGACGGACAGAGGGACGGTGTCCCCAGCGGCCGTGAGGCCGACCGCCATGAAGGCGACCATTTGGTTGGTGCGCACCGTCACAGTTCGAGGAGAGACGACGACTTGAGCAACGGTGCTGCCGGGATCGGTCGCGCGGACCGGTATTTCGCACGCGGCGAGCGCCGCGGCCGTGAGAACGAGCGCGGTGCATCGCATTCGGGCCAACCGCTGCGAAAGCTTGAATGTGAACGGCATGGTGTTGCGCTCCCGCTACGGGTTCACTGCTGGCAAAAAAAAAGGCCAGCGTCGACGCGTGGTCGAATCGCTGGCGGCCCGGCGGACCTGGCGATTAGATCGCGGTAGTCCCGTGGCTCTGCGTCACCGTCTTTCGGCGGCTTTGCTCTGAGTCAGCGTCACTTGGCTTGCTGCGGGTCTTTCCCGCAACGCGCGACCGATGTTGGACTCGAGGTCCGCCGTCGCGCGTGCGGCCACAGTAGCAACGGGCGGGTCAGGGGCGCAAGTGGTGCAACCTAAGTAGATCAACGGGAGGTGCCGTAGACAGCGGACTGCCGCGTGGGAGCTGTATTCTTGTGCAATTAGCGGAGTTACGTAAAACAGCAGACCGGGCCAGGGGTGATATAGATCACGTGGCCGTCACACCCGACCCACGCGCCCGCGTCTCACCGAGCGCTTACATGGACGTGGTCGTACCAGTAGTAATCGAGCTCTTGTTTCGCGTCGCCGATGCCGCCCCACACGGGCGCGAGCTTGTATTCCGTGAGCGGGGCCGCCGGGAACCGCAGGTTGTAGTAGTCGCCAATCAACTGGCCGTCCATCCACCAGCGGCAGATTCCATTCGGTGGATCGTTCGTGGTGTTGTACACGATCAGCCACTCGAGCCGGTGCCACGTTCCGAGGCTGACGGGAATACGGTTCACATTGGGCACGAGCCATGTGTCGGAGGAGCTCGAGAACTGGGGGAACACGCGGAGCTCGAACGGACCACCCCGTGGCCCGTACATCGACATGTACATGCTGCCGTTCCCATTGGTAAAGACGTATTGGATCTTGTTCACGTTGCTGCTGTGCCCCTGCCACGGATTGCTCGCCTTCCACCAGATGCCGCCGTAGAGCTGCCGCACACCGCCGAGCTCGTGCGTCAGCGTCCCCGGAGCCTCGCCACCCGCGAACCCGACGGGATACGCGATCTGGAGAACGCCGGGTGGTGAGAACCGCGCGCTCGGATCGGTGCCGATCGCGCCGACGCCGAACTGCACGAACCACCCGAGCGACGTCAGGACGTCCCACGGCTGATCCGTGATCACGCGGAATCCGGACGGCTCATTCGGCCAGGGGCCCGTGCCGGGCGGGACCACCGAAACGACCGCCGCGCCGGTCAAACCCTGCGAGACGGCGGTGATCGTCGCCGTCCCCGCTTCGACGCCAGTCACAATGCCGTTGGTGTCGACCTGTGCCACGGCGGGATTCACGCTGACCCAGGTAATCTGGGCAGTGGGGAGCGAGTCGCCAGCCGAGTCGAACGCCACGGCATGGAGCGGCCACGAGCCTTGAATCGGCAGCGTCGCCGTGTCCGGCTCCACGCGAATCATGGCAAGCGCCCGCCGGAACACGTGGACCCCCGCCTTCCCGGGCAAGGGACCACCGGCGCTGGTCGCGGTGACGCTGAACGTGCCCGAGTCCGACCCGGCCGTGTAGACACCGGCTGACGTGATCGTCCCGCCCGTGGCATGCCACTCGACGACAGCGCCCGGCACGGTGTCACCGCCAGCCGTCACGTCGCCGGCGGTGAACTCCTGCGTCCCTCCGGGTCCCACCGAGACGACGGGCGGCATCACGGCGATGGCCACGACGCGATCGAGCGGAGGTGACGATGCTACCGACGTGTCGCGGCAGGCGAGGCAACCGGCGGCGACCGCGACCGACAAGCGAACACGCGCGAGCCGCTGCATGCGAGTGGACATGAGTGCGATGGGCGTTGCCGCTCTCTCTTTTCGAGTATCGGGCGCCGTCGATGGCGAGACGGTCGCCGCTACGAGTGCCGCAAGAATTATATGTGCGAACATTTTAGAGGGTACACCCCTTGCGGAGCCAGTGTCGAAAAAGCGCCACAGTCACACGATGTCCCGTTGCGGTGCTGCACGGGGGTGATGCATGCCGTATCCGCGTTTCATTCCGGCAAGGTTCGCGCTCCGCCCTGCGACTACGGCGCGACGCCGACGACACGAGATGCACCATGGGGCCTCCTGGAGACTGACCGGCACCTGTTGGCGAGCGGGGGCAACGCTGCGAGTCGCTCCGCCAGGCACGCTGCCGCGATCGCGTAACCGCGCGGCGACGGGTGACCGTCGTAGGGCAAGAGGTACAGCCCCTCCGCCCCGAGACCGCTCGCTGTCAATGGCGTAAGCAGGTTGACCACGGGGATCGTGGTCGCGGCCGCGGTGCGGGTGACCCACTCCATCTGCCCGCGCATTGTTTGCTTCAGCACCGCATGATGCGATGGATATGCGACGAAGACGAGCGGAATGCGCCGCCCGGTGAGCGTGTCCCGGATGGCGAGCAGTGCCTGGCGGTACGCTTCGCGGAGCCTGGGCGTCGTCGACTCTTGGCCTCCTCCGGTCGTCCAATCGATGTGAACCGGATGCTGGCGCGCGCGGGCCATCGCGCGTACATAGAGGCTCAGATTCCACAGCGCGGTTCGGCGCAACGCCGGATATAACAGCGACAGCGGGAAGCGGGACTTGGCCCGGCGGTTCTCCGCCAGTCGATCCCAGGTCGACACGCGGTTCAGATCGTCGACGTCGTTTTCGCTGAACAACAGGATGATGAGATCGGGCGAGATCGCGAGCCCGCGCTCGATCAGGTGTGCTTCATCGACGATGGTCGCATCGCCGAGACCGGCATTCACCACGCGCACGTCACCGCAGGATCCCTCGAGTCGCCGCTCCAGCTGCGCCGGGAGCGTCTCGTCGTCGGCGACGAAATCCCCATAGACGAATGAGTCGCCGGTGAACAGGATGCGAAACTCGCCCGCGTCTTTCCGCCGCGGAAATCCGTGGCCGCGATAGCCGAGGCTGTCACTGGTCATGTGATACGGCAATCTCGAGTTGCGAGCATCGACGAGATCCTGGTGGGGCGCGAGAATCCCGGGTATTGATCGGAACTCTGCTTCGGTTACTGTGGCGACGCCGTCGGCGGGCGCGAGGTGCAGTAGTCGCAACACGCCTTCGGCCAGCATCAGGGCCACGACCACCCCGATACCGATGGCTGCGCACCGCACGAAGCCCTGCCGCATGTGGCTCGCCTTCCATAAGGAGGGACGCCGCCCATCCGACGCAACGGGCGTGCCCGCCGCGCGTCGGTCAAGGCCGGTTGGTCATGTAGCGAGCGCGCCACACGCCCGTCGCCGTTGCCATCTCGCCTCGCGACCGGGCGTTCTCGCGTTGCGGGTGCGCGACACACAGGCCCACCGCCCGTGCAGAAGGATGAGGAGAAGCGGCCGCAGAATAAGGACTTATCACCGTCGGCAGGGGCGTGACTCCCCTAGCCCGCTGCTTGCCACTAAGGGGCGACGCCATGGCACCCAAGTACGTCCTCGGCGTTTCGGCCTTTTATCACGACAGCGCCGCATGCTTGCTCGCGGACGGCGAGATCGTGGCGGCGGCGCAGGAAGAGCGCTTCACGCGCCAGAAGGGCGATGCCGCATTCCCGACGCATGCGGTCGCCTACTGTCTTGCGGCCGCCGGCATCCGGCCGGTCGACTTGTCGTATGTCGGGTTTTACGACAAGCCGCTGCTCAAGTTCGAGCGCATCCTCGAGACGTACCTGGGCGTGGCGCCGCGCGGCTTCGCCTCGTTTCGCATGGCTGGCCCGCTGTGGATGAAAGAAAAGCTCTTCACGGAACGCGACATCCGCCGTCACCTCGATGGCTACGAGGGAGAGTTGCTGTTCGCGGAGCACCACGAGTCACACGCCGCCAGTGCGTTCTTCCCGTCGCCGTTCAGTAACGCGGCGATTCTCACGGTGGATGGCGTGGGGGAGTGGGCGACGGCGTCCTTCGGCGTCGGTCGCGGCAACGACATCGAACTCCTCAAGGAGCTGCATTGGCCGGACTCGCTGGGCCTCTTGTACTCGGCCTTCACCTACTATACGGGCTTCAAGGTGAACTCCGGCGAGTACAAGGTGATGGGGCTCGCTCCCTACGGCGAGCCCAAGTACGTCGACGTGATCCTGCGCGAGCTGGTCGATCTCCGAGACGACGGGTCATTCACGCTCAATCAAGCGTACTTCAACTATCTCACCGGGCTCACCATGACCAACGGGGCCTTCTCCGAGCTGTTCGGCGGGCCGGCCCGGGTCCCCGAGTCGAACCTGACGCAGCGCGAGATGGATCTCGCCCGTTCGGTCCAGGTCGTGTGCGAGGAGATCATGCTGCGCATGGCGCGGACGCTGTATCGGGAGACGGGGCTCGACGACCTCTGTCTCGCAGGGGGCGTGGCGCTCAATTGTGTCGCCAACGGCCGGATCCTGCGCGAGGGCCCGTTCAAGCGGCTCTGGATCCAACCGGCCGCTGGGGACGCGGGCGGGGCGCTGGGTGTCGCGCACCTCATCTGGCATCGCTACTGCCAAGGCGCGCGCAGCGTCGTCCCGGGGAAGGACAATATGAAGGGCGCCTACCTCGGGCCGCAGTTCGCTCCGGAAGAGATCGAGGCCTACCTCGCGCCCCAGGGCGCGGTGTTCGAACGGCTCGAACGCGCCGCGCTGCTCGAGCGGGTGGCCCAACTACTTGCCCAGGACAAGGTGGTCGGCTGGTTCGACGGCCGGATGGAATTCGGTCCCCGCGCGCTCGGCGCCCGCAGCATCCTCGGCGATCCACGGAGCCCGCGTATGCAGGCGCAGATGAACCTGAAGATCAAGTTCCGAGAGGGCTTCCGCCCCTTTGCCCCGAGCGTGCTGCGGGAGCGCGTGGCCGACTACTTCGCGCTCGACTGCGACTCGCCCTACATGCTGCTCGTCGCTCCCGTGAAGGAGGCGCGCCAGATCCCGATGACCGACGCGCAGCGGCGTCTTTGGGGCATCGACCAGCTCAACGTGCCGCGCTCCGACATCCCCGCCGTGACGCACATCGACTACTCGGCGCGTATCCAAACCGTCACGCGCGACACGAATCCGAACTATTACGACCTGCTCAAGGAGTTCGAGCGGCTGACGGGTTGCGGGCTACTCGTCAATACGTCGTTCAATGTCCGCGGCGAGCCGATCGTGTGTACGCCGGCGGACGCATACCAGTGCTTCATGCGAACCCACATCGATTACCTCGTGCTGGGGCCATTCCTGCTGGACAAGTCGCGGCAGCCGGCCTGGAAGGAGCGTGCCGATTGGCGGCGCCAGTTCCAGCTCGACTGAGTCTCGTGGAGGGACGCCGCTTCGGGCTCACGCTCGGCGCAGCGTTCGTCGCATTGGGCGGCCTGCTGTGGTGGCGGGGGCGTGCCGCGGCACCGGTGATCCTGGCGTTGGGCCTCGTGCTCATCACCGCCGGAGTCGTCCTACCCACCCGGCTCGGGCCGTTGCACCGCGCGTGGATGGGGTTTGGGGCGGCGTTGTCCCGCATCACGACGCCGATCTTCCTCGGGGTGGTGTACTTCGGAGCGATTCTGCCGATCGGCCTATTGCTACGGGCCCGAGGCCGAAACCCGCTGACGCGGCACCGGGGCGACGCGAGCTGCTGGGTCCCGCGTCCGGCCGACGCTCGCAGCCGGCGCGACATGGAGCGTCAATTCTGAGGGGAGAACGTCACATGAGTCAGCATGGTCTCGTGGGAGAAATCTGGGCCTTCATGCGGGCCCGCAAGAAATGGTGGCTGCTGCCGATCATCGTGGTCATGCTGGGTGTGGGCGCCCTCCTCGTCCTCGCCCACGGGTCGGTCCTGGCACCCTTCATCTACACGATCTTCTGAGCGTGCACGATGGCCCCCATGGCGCGCTCGCCCCAGGCGAGCGCCACCTCGCGCCGTGCCAGTTCGCGTACGGCTCGAAATCCCGCGCGCCAGAGCGCCGCGCCGAATGCGGGACCGGCCGCATGATCCGGTACGCTGACCGAGCGCCGATCGACTTCCAGCAGGTAGAGATGGCCACCTGGTTGGAGGGCGCGATGCATTTCCACGAGCACACCCGCGGGGTCCCGCGGCGGTTGCAACGCGAATGTTGCGACCACCCGATGAAACGAGTCGTCCGCGCAGGGGAGCCGCGCACCGTCCCAGGTGCCGAATTCGAGCTTTCCCGGAACGCCGCGCAGCTCGGCGGCCCGGGCCACGAGCGTCGGCGACGTGTCCACGCCATACGCATAGGCCCGCAGCGCGCGCCGCCACGCCTCCTCGGCAATCCAGCCGTCTCCGCAGCCGACGAACAGCAGGCGCTCCCAAGCCTGGATCTTCACGGTGTCGAGGACCAGGAGATCCAAGTCGCGGTGGGGCTCCCGCTCCACCCGAGGCACGGCCAGCGGTTGGCTCACGGCCATCCGCGGTGCAACACCTGTGCCTCGAACCTGTCGCCGCACGCAACCCCGCGGCTGGTGCGGGAGTGACGCCACAGCCCGCCGTGCTCCGATCCGTCTACTACGCCGGCTTGCGGGCCTTCGCCATTCCCGCCGTGATGCGACGTCTGCGCGAGGCCGGCGTCGTGCTCTGCTACCACAACGTGCTGCCGCAACGCAACGCCGGCGCGGCCGGAGATCCCGCCATCCACCTCGCTCTCGAGCGCTTCGCGGAGGAGGTCAACTGGCTCGCTCGCCGGTACGCGGTCGTCTCACTGGCGGAATTCATCGCGCGGCTACGGGCGGGCCGCCCGCTCGGCGGCGTCGCGACCATCACGTTCGACGACGGGTATGCGGGTGTCTTCGCGCATGCGTGGCCGCTGCTGCGCGATCTAGGCGTACCGGCTACGGTCTTTGTCGTCGCTGAGGCACCCGAACAGCGGGCGCCGTTTTGGTGGGATCATCCCGACGTCGCCCGCCGCACGGCGCCCGCTCCACGCGAGCGCTGGCTCGGCGACCTCGGGGGCGACGCGTCCCGGATCGCCTCCGCGCTCGCGCTCTCCCCCACAATGCCGGCTCGACTGCCCGACTCACATCGGCCTGCCGGGTGGGACGCGATCGCGGCTGTCGCCGCCGCCGGGCTCGACATCGGCGTGCACTCCGCCACGCACCGCACGCTCAGCCGACTCGACAACACCGAGCTCGAGCGCGAGATCGTTGGGAGCCGCGCAACGATCGGCGCGCGGCTCGGCATCACGCCGACGTTGTTCGCGTATCCGTACGGCGTTTGGGACGTCCGCGTCCGCGACGCGGTGCACGCCGCAGGGTACCGCGGTGCCGTGACCCTGGACTACGGTCTCGTCACCGCCGGGGCGGACCCCTGGGCGCTCCGACGCGTCAACATTCCCTCCGGCATCACGCTGCCCGCGTTTGAGGCCTGGATCGCCGGTCTCCACCCTCGCCGCGGGCGCGACTGAAATGAGCCCCGACGCGTTGCTCCCGATCCATGGCGCGCGCATCGCGCACCTGATCGAATCGGACGGACCCGGTGGGGCCGAACGCGTGGTCGCTCAGCTTGCGGGCGAGCTACAGCGAGGCGGATGCCCCGCCGTCGCGATCCTACCGGCCGGCGGCGAAGGGTGGTTAGCGGGAGAGCTTCGGGCGGCGGGTGTGGCTGTCGAGCATCTTCCGCTCGAGCATCCTGCTTCGCCGTGGCTCGTGCGTGAGCTCGCGGTCACGCTGCGCCGGCACTGCGTGTCCCTCGTTCACAGCCACGACTTCACCATGGCCTTTTGCGGCGCGTGGGCCGCCCGCCGGGCCCGTATGCCCCATGTCATTACCATGCATGGCGGACGGTACTACGCGGCCCGGATACGACGCCGTCTGGCACTGCGGGCGGCGGTGGCACTCTCCCGCAGTCTGGTAGCCGTGTCAGAGCCGCTCGCGACCCACTTGAGCCGAGACCTCTGGATTCGACGGGCGCGGATCGTGACCATTCCGAATGGTGCTCGCTTCGCGCCCGCAGCGCGGTCCACGTTACGCGCCGAACTCGGGCTCACGGACGACAGCCCGCTGATCGTCGCCGTGGGAAACCTCTATCCCGTGAAGGGGCACACCTATCTCCTGGAGGCGCTGGGCCGACTCGCGCCGACCCACCCGCGGCTCCAGCTCGCAATCGCCGGCCGCGGCGACTTGGCCCAAGTGCTTCAGAGCCAAGCGCGAGACCTGAACGTGGAAGGCCGCGTGCACTTCCTCGGGCTGCGACAGGACATCGCCAATATCTTAGCTGCCGCGGATGTGTTCGCGCTCCCGTCCCTGTCCGAGGGCCTGCCGGTGGCACTGCTCGAGGCGATGTTCGCGTCCCGTCCGATCGTGGCCAGCGCTGTCGGGGATGTTCCCGCAGCCCTCGCCAGCGGCGCTGCCGGACGGCTTGTTCCTCCCGGGGATGCGGCGGCTCTCGCCGGGGCCATCCGCGGTCTCTTGACCAATCCGTTCGAAGCCCGCGCTCTTGGCCAGACCGCGCAGGCGCGGGCCACCGCCGAATACGGGATCGGCCGCATGGTCCAACGCTACGTCGAGGTGTATCAGCGCCTACTGGCCAACGGCGCACGGAGAGGAGCCTCTTTATGAGACATTTCGCGCTGCACCATCTGGTACCCGCGTCGATTCGACGGGCACTGCGAGACGCGGTGTGGCTCCGTCAGGTTCGAGGCGCCTTGCGCGAGCTGGAGTCACTGCCGCTGAGGCAGGCGCCATCGCGCGCAGCGTTGGACCGCTTGCTGCGTGCGTGGGCGAATGACGGTTGGGCCGCCGAACTCGAGGTGCTGGAAGAACTGGCGCATCATGCCGCGACCACGCCTGGGCCCATCCTGGAATGCGGCAGCGGTGCCACAACGGTGTTGCTGGCCGCCTTGGCCGCGCGGCGCGGCGTGGCCGTGTGGGTGCTCGAGCACGAGCCACAGTGGGCGGCGCGCGTCATTCGGGCCCTCGGACCCGCACGCGCCGGCACCCTGCACGTATGTATAGCACCACTCCGTAACTTCGGCGCGTTTGACTGGTACGACGCACCGCTGTCGCGGATGCCCGACGCCTTCCGGCTCGTCGTATGTGATGGTCCGCCTGAGACCACGCGTGGCGGGCGGTACGGAGTCGTACCGATGCTGCGAGATCGCGTACCGCGTGACGCGGTGCTCATCCTTGACAATGCCGGTCGTCCGAAGCAAATCGACGCCATGCAGCGATGGCGCCGGGAAGCCGGGGCCAGCTTCAAGGTCCACGAACACAAGACCTGCCAGTTCGCCATCGTACGATTTGCAGCCGCCTCGCCGCCCCGACCGGGCCGCAGGAGCTCGCGTGCGGCGGCCAATCCGGTACCGCCCCCGCGATTCGACCCTATACCTCGCGCTCCAGGAGCCTCACCAGCGCCTCCCGATTCGTCTCACTGACCAGGGAGTGGGTTGGGAGCGTGACCAACTCCCGCACCAGATCCTCCGCGCCTGGCCAGCGTCCCATCCGCACCAACCGCTGGCGCACCTGCGGCAGCGCGGCGAGCGTGCTCGGGTACCCCGCCGCCACACCGACGCGACGCGCCAGGCTCCGATCGGCCAACGCGTCGAGCCCGCGCGGGAGCCGGAGGGGCAAGCGCAGGTACCCGGGTGTCGCGCCCGGGGGGGGCAGGATCGTGCAGGCATCGGAGTGCGAGCGCAGGCGGCCGAGCAACGCGGTGGCGTTGGCGCGACGTGCCTCGGCCTCACGCGTCGCGAGCGGGAGCGTCCGCTCGAGCAGCGCCGCGGCCGTCCGGCTGATCGCGCGGGGCTTCTCGGGCTCGCGGTAGCGGGTCTCGCCGAGATGGAGCCACGGAATGGCTGCCGGCAGGCCGTACGTTCCGGGCCGTCCGAGCGCCGACTGGGCGAGCGCCATAAGCGCGACGGCCACCTCGCCCATGCTGCCACACTCGGGCGGCGTGCCGTCCACCACCGGCACGTCGCCGCGCGCGAGTAGGGCTCCACCCCGCCCTGCGGTCCATCCCTTCCCACGACTGAAGCTCAGCACGCTCAGGCGGCCGAGACTGCCGAGCGGACGGCCGCGCCAGAACGCACCGTGCCCCTGCGCGGCGTCTTCGATGGCCAGCGCGCCGAACCGTTCGACGCAACGCTCAATCGCGTCCCAGTCGACCGGCATGCCGTACAGCGGCGCGACCACGACGATCCGTGCCCCCTCCGCCAGCGTCGCCGTCAGCGAGGCCAAGTCTGGCCCCAGTGTGGCCGGGTTCACGTCGTACAGGGCGATGCGCGCGTTCGCCGCGACAGCCGCTGTCGCGACGTCGTAGCAGGCATAAGCCGGGAGCGCGACGACTTGCGGTCCCTCCCCGCCGTCCCCGCGCGCCGTCGCCGCCGCGCGCAGCGCCAGCGCCAACGCCTGCGTGCCACTCCCGAGCAGGACGGCATCGTCCGCCTGGAAGAGGACCCGCACGAGCGCCCGCACCCGAGGCCGGGAATCCTCCCGAGCGCGGAGGCCAAGGCGCGCGCTGCGCCACGCCGCGCCGATCGCCACGGGCGAGTGGACCGGTAGCTGGTGCCAGGGCCACCCCCGGGCTGCTCCGCGCGGGGCCGTCCGTGCCTGCGGTACGGGGAGCACGGTCATGGCAACTGTCGCGCGAGGAGCGGGCCGATGCGGTTCGTCACGGCGAGCGGCAGGTGCCGCCACACCGCGGAAGCGACTTTGAGCGCCGGCCGGTCGGGGGACGGAGTGGTGGCGACGTTCCCCGGCGACCACTGCAGCCAGGGCAACGGGACGTCCGCACCACCCCACTGCAGCTTGAATCGATGGTTCCCGCTGTCCGGCGTGCAGCGGCCGAAGTCGAACACCCGCACGCCGCGGCCGACCATGTGCTCGAGGAACGCCCAATACAGCAGCATGCTCGGAGCGATGCGGCTGTACTCGCGCAGCGATCCGGCAGCCTTCATCTCGAATTCGTCCCGCCACACCCAGCCGTGGCCTGAGGCGATCGGCTGCGCCCCACGGTATACGACGCCGAACACCACGCGGTCGCCGAACCTCGACCGGACGCGGTCGAAAAACGCGTGCGACATCGCCGGGGTGCCGAGCCGCCGCTGGTCGCGCGTGAACACCTCGTAGAACGCATCGAGCTGGTCGGGGCCAAACCGGACCTGCAGCCCCTCCTTTTGCGCGCGCCGGACCTGACTCCGGAGCTTGGCCGGGAACGACTGAAACAGTGCGTCGGCCGAGGCCGGAAGGTCGAGGCGGACGGTGGTCTTGCGGTGCGACACAGCCAAGGCGGAGTCAATACGATGGCGGGTACGCAGCTCCATCAGGTCCACCTTCATCCGGCGGGCCATACCAACGGCATGCTTGATCAGCGTCGCGACGGCCTGCGGCTCCCCCACGGGTCCACCGGCGTTCAGGAACGGCAGCGACAGGAGATAGTGGCCGAACAGGTGGCTTCGCACCCGCACCATAGGCAAGATCCCGCGCCATTCGCCCGCATCGTCGCACGCGACGGCGTACAGGCACTCGTGTCCTAGCACGTCGGCCATGATGTCGCGCCACCCCGAGAGGTGGCAGAACGTGCTGTCGGGAGCGGACGCCACGAACGCGTCCCACGCGGATACGGTGCCGTCGAGCGGCGCGATCGCGATCATAGGCGTGCCACCGTATCGGCGACGGCCGTGAACCGAAACTCGGCGAGCAGGCGCTCGAGCCGCGGGAGCGTCCGACCCAGGCCGCCGTAGTGCCGCACCCGCGTGAGCCAGGGGACGTCGAGTCGCGGCTGCTCGGGATCGAGCTCCCAGGGATGGATGTAGAACGTGCCGGGCACGCCGCGATGCTCGCAGTCCCGCAACGCGGTGCGCACCACCCGGTACGGCAGCAGCCGGAAGTACGCGCCGCCGCCGGCGGGCAGCTGCGCGCCCCAGCGTCGCAGGGTGGCCGGCGGCACTTCAGCCAGCCGTCCCGTGGGTCTGCGCAGCCAGTGCGGATCGCGGCGGCCGTTGGCGTAGCCGTAGCCGGGGCGGCGCACCGGAAACAGGCTCGAGTCGTAGCGGTACCCTTCCTCGATCAGCACGTCCAGCGCCCATTCGCGCCCCGGCACGATCGAGAAGCTCGGCGCCCGAAATCCGACGACCGGCGCCGCGGCGAGATCCTCGAGGAAGATCTTGGTCCGGCGAATCGAATCGCGGAACGCGAGGGGCGACTGCTCGGTCACCCGCGCATGATCCCAGCCGTGCGACGCGATCTCGTGCCCCGCCGACGCGATGCGACGCACCAGCCCGGGGTGCCGCTCCGCGACCCAACCGAGCACAAAGAACGTCGCGCGCGCCTGCGAGCGGGCGAGCAGATCGAGCAGCTGGGCAACGCTCCCGCTGACGCGGGACTCGAAGCCATCCCAGTCCGCGTACCGCACGTGTCGCTCGAACGCCGAGACCTGGAAGTACTCTTCCACGTCGACGGTGAAATGGTGGCTGGTCACGCCGCGCCTGTAGTGCAACGGGTGTGCCCGCAACCGAGAGACGTGGGTTCCGGTCGGGGTGTGGCGCGGCCGCAGTAGCAGGGCCGCAACGGGTACAGGATGCCCTCCTCCCTGGCACTGCCTATGCACGGCAGCCAGGAGATCCAATGCGCCTCGCGATCGTCTCCGACATTCACGCCAACGTCGCCGCGCTGGCGGCCGTGCTCGCCGACATCGACACCTGCGGCGTCGACCGCATCGTCCACTTGGGCGACCTGGTCGGCTACAACAGCTTCCCGAGTGAGACTCTGGCCTTGGTGCAAGCCCGCGGCATCCGTGGCGTGCACGGGAACCACGATTTGATGGCCTGCGGTGCGCTGTCGCTCGATCATTGCGGGCCAACCGCCCGCCGGGCCATCGAGTGGACGAGGGATCAGCTGTCCCGCGCCGACCTCGCCTATCTAGCGGCGCTCCCGGGGGAGCTGCGCCTCGGCGGTGATGTGATCTGCATGCATTCGATGCTCGGAGACCCGGTGGGGCGGGTGCGGGGCGCCGAGGCGTTTCACGAAGTGTCGCTCGAGCTGCGCCGCTTCGACCCCCACCTCGAGATCTGCTGTACCGGCCACACCCACCGACCGGGCGCGGTCGAGATCGGCCCCGAGGGCGTCGGGCGACACATCGGCGGCGCGCTCCGCCTCACGCCGGGGTCGTTCTGGTTCATCAATCCGGGCAGCGTCGGCCAGCCGCGCGACGCCGACCCAAGGGCGGCCTACGCCGTCTTGGACTGCGAATCGCGGGAGCTTGCGTTCCATCGGGTCGGATACGACGACGCGCGCGTGTCAGTCGACAACGCGCGTCGCGGGCTCACGGTCGAAAAACGCCCGCGACGGGTGACGGAGCGCCTGGGGAGTGGCACGCTCGCCGCGGCGCGGGCGATCTCCCGTTTCTTCGATTCCACTCGCTGAGCCCGGATCACTCGATCGCCGCGGCACGCAGTCCCCGCACCAGCGTACCGACGCAATCCTCGATCCGAGCATAGACCGCGTCGCACACCGCCGGACTCTGCTCCACCGGATCCTGGATAGCCCGGACCTCGATCGGGAGGGGATCGAAATCCCCGAGGAGGAGGACGTCCTGTGGGGCGCGGCCGAAGCGCTCGCAGATGCTCCGGCGTTGCGCCGCGTCCATCACCAGGATGACGTCGGCCGCGCGCACCAGATCCGGCGTGAGGAGCTGCGAGCGGTGGCGGCGGAGATCGACGCCGCGCCGGGCCGCCGCCGCCACGGCGTCGGCCGGCGAGGGTCGGCCTGGGCCGATAAACCCGGCCGAATCGACGGCCACGCCCTC
Source organism: Gemmatimonadales bacterium (assembly GCA_035635735.1). GTDB lineage: Bacteria > Gemmatimonadota > Gemmatimonadetes > Gemmatimonadales > GWC2-71-9 > AG41. Next base: position 15,445 of record DASQAM010000048.1, read on the forward strand.
CTGGTCGAGCTCCCGCTTCAAGACGGCGGCGGCGAACGGGCTGCGGAAGATGTTGCCGTTACACACCACGAGGACTGATCGGAGCGGCTGACGGGCGGCGAGCGCGGCGCGCGCGGCGCGCCGTCGCGACGTGTGCAGCAGTCGGTCGGGCAGGCGGCGCAGCCGCCGAAGCAGCTGAGCCATTACTCTCCGCCGTTGCGCTTGCTGTGTACGAAGCGGGCGATGGCGCTGAGCGACCCGAGGTTTGCTTCCGTGATCTCGTCCTCCGGGATCGAGCACCCGAACTCCTGCTGGAGGAAGTCCACCAGCTCGATCACGCCGATCGAATCGATCACGCCGCTGCCGAGCAGGGGAGCATCGTCCTGCAGCGGCCAGTCCGGGCGCATGTACAGAAAATTGTCACGCACGTAGGCGCGCGCCCGGTCCGCGATGGTTGCAACCGTCAATTCCGTCGTCTCCCTCATCGTCCTTGCCTTCTAGTCGTCACGTCAGACCGCCACGGGTTCCGCAGTGGCGGGCGGCACGCGGGAGGCCGCCGCGGCGCGGCCCGCCTCCCGCGCGGGCGCACCCAGGAACTCCCGGTGCCACAACTCGGTCGAAAGAATCGCCACGAGGGCCTGGCTCTCGCGGAATCCCTCCGCCCGGCCGGCTCGGCAGCGCCGCACCAATCCCGCCACGGCCCGCGGATCGAAGATTCCGGTGCGCGAGAGACTCGCGGAATCGAGCAGCGCCTCGACGTATTCCGGCGGCCGGCCGGTGAAGAACGCCGGCACGTCCGGCGCACGATACGCCTGCTTGCGCCGGCGCGTAACGGTCGGGGGCAACAGCCCGCTGGCCCAGCGGCGCAGAATGTCCTTTTCCCGCAAGCCGCGCAGCTTGCTGCGCGCGGGAAGAGTGGCTGCGAACTCGAACAACCGGTGATCGAGGTAGGGGACGCGAGCCTCGATGCCATGCGCCATCGCCATCCGATCGCCCTGCGAGCTGAGCAGATACGACGAAAGCAGCGTCGTCATCTCGAGGTAGGCCGCGCGCGCCAGGGGCGACCATGCGGCGAACCCGGCCGGCAGGCGGCCGCGCAGCTCGACCAGCGGGTCGAAGGATCCGAGCCCCGCGCGGAACTCGGCCGAGTAGAAGTCCTTGGTGCGGGCGGTCAGCTGGAACCGCGGCAGGTGGGAAAACAGGGGATCGTCGCCCGAGCCGGCGGTCATGAAATAACCGCGCCAGAAGTCGCCCTTCCCTCTCGCGGGCGCGATGCCCGGATACAGTCCGTCGAGCAGGCGCGGAGGCCAGCGCGACGCCGGCCGCCGCCAGCACAGCAGCCGGATGATGGTTTCCTTGAACAGGTCGTACCCGAGGAACACCTCGTCCGATCCCTCCCCGGTGAGCACCACCTTGATGCCCTGCTCCCGGACGACCCGTGAGAGCAGGTACAGGGGGGCGGGGGCCGTGCGGACGAGCGGGGTCTCCGTGTGGCGGACGACGTCCGGGAATACGCGGGCGATGTCGCCCCGGCCGATCCGCTGGACCGCATGGCGGCTGCGCACGTCGGCCGCGACCGCCTGCTGGTACGCGCTCTCGTCCAGCGCGGGCTCCTCGAAGGTCACCGAAAACGTCCGCAGCGCGTGCATCGAGCCCGCCGCGAGCGCGCACACGATGCTCGAATCGATGCCACCGCTTAGATATCCGCCGACCGGCACATCCGCCTGGAGCCGCAGCCGCACCGACGAGCGCATCAGCTCGTCGAGCGCCTCGAGCGCGTCCGCCGGCTCGACCGTCGCTTCGACGTAGTCGAGCGCGTAGTAGCGCCGCAGCGTCAGGCGCCCGTCCTGCCACCGCGCGCAGCACCCGGGCTCGAGCGCCAGGATCCCCCGGAACGGCGTGCGGGGCGCGCGCGCCGCCCAGAACGTGAAGACCTCGTCCAGTCCTTCCGGATCGAGCGCACGCTCCACCTCACCGGTCGCCAGCAACGCCTTCACCTCGGACGCGAAATACAAATCGCCGTCGCGCGTCGTGTAGTACAGCGGCAGAATGCCGAAGCGGTCCCGCGCGAGGAACAGGGACCCGGCGCGACGGTCGTAGATCGCGAACGCGAACTGGCCGTTCAGGCGGTCCAGCATCCGCTCGCCCCACTGCTCGTAGGCGTGTACCAGCACCTCGGTGTCGCTGCGGGTGCGGAACACGTGCCCGCGGGCCTCGAGCTCGCCCCGCAAGGCGAGGTGATTGAAGATCTCGCCGTTGTAGACGATGAAGACGTTGCCGTCCTCGTTCGTCATGGGTTGCACGCCGCGCGCCAGGTCGATCACGCTCAGCCGAACGTTCGTCAGGCCGACTCGCTCGTCCGCGTGCAATCCGAACCCGTCGGGGCCGCGATGTCGGATGGCGCCCGCCATCCGCTCCAGCATCTCGGCGGAGACGCCCACGGGGCGTCGGCGCGCGATCCCGGCGATGCCGCACATCAGCTGTTCCCTCCGACGTCCGGCACCGGCGCGACCAGCAGGGAGGTGATGTGCAGCGGACGGGTGACGGCGCGCTTGTGCTCGATCTCGCGATAGGCGCGCTCGATCCGCTCGGGCCGATACCCCAGCTCTCGGGCGACGTCGGCGGCGCTGCGCCCGTCGTTCCGGGCCTGCAGCACCACGTCCAGCGTGCCAAGCGGGAGCAAGAAGAAGAACTCCTCCTGCGTCTGAGGCAGCGAGTAAGTGTCGGTGGTGGGCGTGCGCGCCCGGATGGTCACGGGCACCCGCAGCGTTTCGGCCAGCTGGTAGACCTGGCTCTTGTACAGGTGCGCGATCGGCTTCACGTCCGCGAGACCGTCCCCGCCCTTCACGAAGAAACCCTGGTCGTACTCGAGACGGTTGGGCGTTCCAACCACCGCGTAGTTCAGCCGGTCGGCGTGATGGTACGCAAGCATGGTCCGGATGCGCTGCTTGAAGTTCGTAGCGGCGACGATCTCGCGCAGCTCGCGCGCGGGCAGCCGGACCTTGCGCACCGGCTGCCCGGGCGGCTGCACCGCGATGAAGCACACGTTGAGCCGATCGGAATCGAGGCCGCCGCCGTCGAGCACGAGCTTGGAGCGCCACCCGGGGCCGTATTCGGGGACGAGGCGGCGCACGGCCGCATCCCGCCGCTCGTAGCACCCGCTCGCTTCGAGGATGGCCGTGATGTCTTCCGCCAGGAACTCGATCCCGAGGCCCTCCGCCCAGTTGCGCGCGAGCACGAGACTCTGCAAGTCCGACTCCCGTTCCGGCAAGCCGAGCCCGAGCACGTGCCCGGGGCCGACCGCCTGCACGGCGAGCGCCGCGCACACCGAACTGTCGATCCCGCCGCTCATCGCGACGACGATCCCGGCACGTCGCAGGGTCTGCCCGACTCGAACCCGGAGCGCTTCCGCGATCCGTCGGGTCTCGGCCGCCGCATCAAGCTCCAGCCGGTCTACGATTGTCGTGGACACGGCACCTCGCAGTACGGGGACACGCGCTTCCACCTCGCCAGGCGTCTCCGATTGCAAAGTTCGAGCCCTCGCAGCAACGCCTTCGGGACCGCACCGCATCTCGGGTCGAGCGCTCCTGTCGCACACGCGCAACGCGCGGCGTGCCACCCGACTGCCCGTCCTCTTTTGGTACGCTCGTTGCAATACCGCGACAAAGCCATGCTGCCACGCCGCACGCAACGGCGACCGGCCCGCGGCCGTGGAGCGTGGCAGCACTGTCAGCTACGGCGCACTGCGGGAGCGCGCGGCGGCGATCGGCGCCGCGCTCCGCGCGGCCGGTGTCAGGGCCGACGATCGCGTACTTCGGCACGCTGGCCGCCGGTGCGATCGCCGTGATCGTGAACGAGACGCTCCGCCCGCGCCAGATCGAGCACGTGCTCGTCCACTCGGGCGCCCGTTGTCTGATCACGACGGGAGACGTGCTCGCGCGGCAACCGCGGCGGCTCGAAACGGCCACCGGCGTCCTCGATGCGCGCGAGATCCGCACGGGCGGCGAGCCGCTCGCACCGGTCCACCGGCTGGGAAGCGACATCGCCCAGATCGTGTATACGTCCGGATCCACCGGCCTCCCGAAGGGCGTGGTGGTGAGTCACGCCAACCTCTGGGCTCTGACGAGTGCCGTCGTCTCTTACCTCGGCTTGACCGATGCGGACCGGCTCGCAAGCCTCCTGCCGTTCAGCTTCGTGTATGGCGTGGGCCAGCTGTTGTGCGCGGTGGGCGCCGGGGCGGCGCTCGTCGTGGAGCGGCCGCCGCTTCCCCAGCAGATGATCGAGTCAGTCCGCACGGAGGGCGTCACCGTGCTGGCGGCCGTGCCGCCGCTGTGGAACCGGCTATCGCGCGTGCCCGCGTTCGTCGAAGCGCCGCTTCCCGAGCTGCGGGTGATGACCAACGCCGGCGGGCACCTCCCTCGCGAAACGGTGCGCGCGTTGCGCCGCGCCCAGCCCGGGGCGCAGCTCTACCTCATGTACGGGTTGACCGAAGCGCTGCGCTGCAGCTACCTCCCGCCCGAGGAGCTCGACCGCCGGCCCGATTCCATGGGCCGCGCCATTCCCGGCGGGGACGTCTACGTGCTTGAGGACGACGGCACCCCCGCCCCCCCGGCGAGATCGGTGAACTGGTGTACCGCGGCCCCACGGTCACACTCGGCCACTGGAACGATCCGGAGCCCACCGCGCGTGTGTTTCGCGCCGATCCGCTGCGACCGTCCGACGCGCAGCGTGTGGTCTTCTCGGGCGACCTGGTGCGGCGTGACGACGAGGGGTTCCTGTACTTCGTGGGGCGGAGGGACCGAATCATCAAGACGATGGGCTACCGCGTCGGCCCGGACGAGATTCTCAGTGTGCTGTACACGTCCGGCGAGGTCGCGGACGCCATGGTCGTCGGCGAGGGTCGCTAGAGCGGCTCCAGGCGTATTACGGCCGCGAGCTTCCTCGATACCTCCAGCCGGCCCGCGTCGAAGTGCGGGATGCCCTTCCCCTCTTGCCGAGCGGCAAGCACGACGTGGGGGCCGTGCGCGCGGTGCCCGGCACGTGAGCGACTCCGCGAAACGGCCTCACACGATGGGCCGTCCCGGGCTCGTGGCCGGCTACGCCTCGCTGAGATGGATCATCCACCACTCGCCCTCCAGGCGGGAGAGGAACGCCCGGCCCTCCTGGACGGCGCGTCGCAGCTCCGGCTGACGGGAATGGATCAGCACGGGCGGTCCATTGGTCGAAAACACGCAGCCCTTCTGCCCCAGCGTCTCCAGAAACGGCGGCTGGACCCGACCGGCGATCGCTACCGATCCCTCCCGCCAAGCGGCGTGGAACACGTGATCGAGTAGATCGCCGTAGCGTTCCTTGCGCGCCCCTATCTGCACCACGTCACTCGTCCCGCGGCGATTGGCGAATCGGATGTACCAGCCGACGATGTCTCCTTTGGTCGACCGCACGAGCGCTTGCCGCAACGCTCCTGCCCGAGGTCCCCGCCCGAGCGACTCGAGCAGCCAGCTCAGCGCCGCCTCCTCATAGGACGGACTGGGCGAGCAGGCACTGCCCAGCTCCTTGAGACATCGCATGAGGGAGGCCGCCGTCAGCGGCTCCTCGCGGCTGCCGGGGTCCTTCATGTAGAAGGGGCTGTGCGCGTACCGCGTGGCCAGCGCGTCGATCGCGCTGGCCATCGGACGGGCCAGGAGCCTGGCTGAGAACAGCAGCCCGCCATTGCGGATCTGGCCGACCATGTAACGCACCGGCTTGAGCGGCCGGACCCAGAACAGGCTGTCGTTGGGTGCCGTCACGCCGCCCAGGTGCTCCAGCAGCCGGCGCGCCACCTGGTTGGGAGAGTCGGCATAGGTGATGTCCTGCGGCCCGTGGAGCAGCCGCTGCAGCAGACGCAGGCCGGCCATCCCGCGCGACTCCGGGTCCACCATGAACCCCGTAGGCACCGCCGCGCGGACTTCCCGGCCCTGCCACATGAGGCTCCGGCTCGACACCCCGATGAAGCCGACGATCCCGCCGCGGTCGTTCTCGCACACCAGCGACGGAAGCGCTTCATCACGGAACGGGTTGTCGAAGAAGATGCGCTGCAGCGCCGTCTCCCGCGCTTCGGCCGAGTCCTTCTGTCGCCAAGAGAAGACGCGACTCCGCAGGGCCGCGATCTGAGGTAGGTCGTCGAGAGTTGCCGGCCGAATTTGTCCCACACGTCTCCTGGTGAGCCCGCGAGGGAGGGTGGCAAATGACGTACCGCCTGCTGCTTGCGGGCCACGACGTGGTCGGTGTCGTAGGCACGCAACACGAAGACTGTCGTGCGTTCGAGAGACACCTGTTGCCGTGGCGCGGCATTTCCGCGTCGTGGTCACCCCTTTGGAGCGTGTGGCTGGAGTTTTGCAAAGGCACCTCGGCAACTCATCGGAGGTCGGCGTTTCACCATGCGGTACGTGGTCACTGGCGGCGCAGGGTTCATCGGCTCGCATCTGGTCGAGCGCCTCGTCGCCGCCGGACAGGACGTGGTCATTCTCGATGACCTGTCGTCGGGCCGGCGTGAGAATTTCGCGGCGGTGCGCCGGCGCGTGAGCTTCATCCGCGGCAGCGTCACGGACTTGAGCACGTGTCGCCGCGCCATGGAAGGGGCCGACTACGTGTTCCACCAGGCCGCGCTCACTTCGGTCCAGCGCTCGGTGGACGAGCCACTCGCCGCGCACGAGGTGAACGCGACCGGGACGCTGAACATCCTGCTCACGGCGCGCGATGCGCGGGTGCGGCGGGTCATCTACGCCGGATCCACGTCGGCCTACGGGAACCCCGCGACGCTGCCCAACTCCGAGGATCACGTCACGCGACCGTTGTCGCCGTATGCGGCGTCCAAGCTCGCGGGCGAGGAGTATTGCTACGCCCTGCACGAGACCTACGGGCTCGAAACCGTGGTGCTGCGGTACTTCAACATCTTCGGGCCGCGCCAGGACCCGAACTCCCAGTACGCCGCCGTGGTGCCGCGATTCATCGCCTCGGCCCTGCAAGGCGAGCCACCCACCATTTACGGGGACGGCGGCCAGACCCGTGATTTCGTGTATGTCGCCAACGTGGTCCATGCGAACCTGCTCGCCGCCCGCGCGCCGGCCGCGCGGGTCGCCGGACAGGTGTTCAACGTCGGCTGCGGTCAGAGCGTGAGCGTCAACGACCTGTGGGACCGGATCCGGGACTTGGCCGGCGTGCCGGTGCTGCCGAAGTATGTGGAGGGGCGGCCCGGTGAAGTCCGTAATTCACTCGCCTCGATCGACAAGGCGCGCGAGCTCGTGGGATACCAGCCGGTCGTGGATTTCAACCAGGGCCTGCGGGAAACGGTCGCGTACTACCGCGACCGCGCCAAGGAGCGCCGGCGCCGGCGTACGCGGGTGGCGGTTGCGGTGCAGGCGGCCTGACGGCTCGGCCGTCAGCCGGCCGTCACGCGCTCGAGCATTTCCCGCAGGTCGTCGAGGCTGAAGGGCTTCCGCAGCACGGGTCGGGCGGCGCGCTCTAGCGCGTCGCGGGTCTGCGTCGAGATGGAATCCCCCGTCGTGAACACAATGCGCTGCTCGAGCCCCTGACCTGCAGTCCGCAAATGATCGAACAGCTCGAACCCGGTGTGCGCTTCGTCCAGGTGCACATCCACCAATAGAGCGTCGTAGCGCGCGCCCGGTTGGGCGAGACGCTCGGTCGCCTCGGCGAACCGACCGACGGTCGTCACCTCGTGGCCGAGCCGCTTACCGAGCAGCGCCATGGCGCGGCGCACCGCTTCTTCGTCTTCGACCACCAGCAGCGAGAGCCGCTGCGGCGCCGGCCGGCCGGCCCCGCGAGCCGTGGCGTCGGGGCTGCCCGCATCCACCGGGAGCTCGAAGGAGAGCCGCGCCCCGCCTCCTTCGACGTTCTGCATCCACATGCGGCCGCCCATTCCCCGCACGAGTCCGAAGCTGATCGCCAGGCCGAGCCCGGTGCCGTGCTCCGCCTTGGTCGAGAAGAACGGCTCGAACACGCGGTCGAGGATCTCGGGCGGCACGCCCGAGCCCGTGTCGTCCACCGTCACCAGCACGTAGTGGTCGCTCGACCGACCTGCGATGGTTATCTGGCCGGGGCGGCCCGTGCTCTCGATCGCCTGCCGGGCGTTCACCACGGCGTTGAGCATCACCTGCTGCAGCTCCTGCGGGTCGCCCGACACGGCGGGGACGTCGTTGGGAACCGATATCGTGGCGCGGATGCGCGCTTTCTTAAGCGCGCTGCGCTGCAGCGCGAGCACCCGATCGGCGATCTCCCCCAGGTCCACGGCGGTTTGCATGCGGGGCCGCTGGCGGGCGAAGTCGAGCAGGGTCTGCACGATGCGACCGGCCCGCATCGCCTCGCTCCGGATCACCTCGGCGCTCTCCTCCAGCTCGGCCTGA
>DASQAM010000049.1:0-4071 GCA_035635735.1 Gemmatimonadales bacterium
GGCTTCGAAGTTCTGCGACAGGCCGAGGCTGATCGTTTGCTGCGGATCGCTGCGCGTGGTGAAGTTCCGGCGCGTCGGATCGAGCGCGTACGCGAAGGCCGGATCGACGTCGGACCCCGGCGCGTAGGCATAGCTGATCAGCGGCGAAATCGAATGGCGGATGCGGCCGATGGGCCCGAACCCCGGGAAGAACCCGAAGAACGTGGGACTCAGGCCGGCGCTGAACTGCAGCCGCTTGCCCTGCCTGAGGAACTGCCCGTTGGTGAACTGATTGCGGATCATGTACGGCCCTGCCGAGGTCTGGTTCACGATCGCGATGCCCGGCTGGAGCTTCCAGGTTCCCGTGAACAGCGAGGGCAGGTTGATGCCGGTTTGCCAGTTGATGCTGGTATTGAACGTCTGGTCGAACAGCACCCGACGGCGCCCACCCGGGACGGTCGAGTCCGGGATGTCGACCTCCTGCCGCGCATTGCTGATGTTGTCCGCCAGGTCGAACGTGTTGGTCCAGTTCCAGGGCCCGATGCGGAGCGGGGTCTGAAAGCTCAAGGTCGTAGCCCGGTTGTCAGCGAACACGGTGTCCAGCACGCCCCCGGGTAGGACTAGCACCGGCTGTTGCTGGTGAAAGGCCTGCTGATTAGTAAACGAAAAGCCGGGCGACCAGGTGATGGACGGCGTGATGTTGATCGGGGACGGCGCGAGGTTCACGGTCGGTATGGTCTGGGATACGAGACCATTTCCGACCTCCTGGCTGCGGTTGCCGCCCACGCTCAACGTGCCCCAATCGAACTGCTTAGTGAAGTTCACCTGCGACGTGAGGCTCGCGGTCGCGAGAAACGGATTCACGGTGTTGGTCTGAATGACCCGGGTGCTGCTCGCGTAGTCGATGCTGGCGCCGAAGTGCGTGCGCGAGGAAAACCGCTGCTGGTGCTGCCAGCCAAGGCGGATGGAGGAGCCGGGAAAATCGAGCTGGCCGTAGCGCTCGAACGAGATGCTCCCGTCGATGAACCGGTCGAGCCACTTGTAGCTGCTCCTGGCTCGGAGCGACAGATAGCGCGCCGCATACCAGTCCGCCGAGAGGAGGAAATCGAAGTAGTCGTTGATGGCCCAGTAGTACCCGACGTTCAACACGTGGCGCTGGTAGGTCCGGACGGGGCGGACGATGTCGCTCAGGCCGAAGCGCGGCACCAGGATGCCGCTGCGCCGCCCCTTCCGCACGTCCTGGAAGATGAACGGCAACCACATGATCGGGACGTCGTGGATGTAGAGGACGGCCGGGCGTGCCACCATCACGTTCTTGTTCAACCACTTCATTTCGCCGGTGGAGAAGTGGTAGTCGGGAACGGGGTTCTCGTCCGAGGTGACCTCGCTTCTCGACCCGTACAGGCGCGTGGAGCCCGAGTCGACCGCGAGATCGCCGCGCACGTACCACCGGGCGACGCCCTGTTGGAAGTCGGTAAGCGCGTTGTGGACGGTGCCGCGCTTGATGCACGTATCGTACCGCATCCCCTCCCCCACCATCACCGTCGCCTGATCGAACAAGCGCGGATCCCCGATCGCGTCGAGCCGACAGCTCCGCTGATGGTACCGGATCGAGTCCGATTCGAGCTTGGTCCCCTCGCGCTCCACGTACGCTTCGCCGCGGAGATGAATCGTCTGGGTATCGCCGCCTTGGACGATGAGCGTATCGGCGACATACTGCGTGATGCGGTATCCGTGCAGCTTGAGGAGCGAGTCGATCAGCGCGTCCGAGGCCGGGAAGCTCCGGGTCGGGCCGGTCGGCAGGCCCAGCCGGCGGGCGGTGGCCGTGTCGAGGCGGCCCTGCGCCGCCGAGTCCGCGGCGGTCCGCGGCGTCGTGTCGGGTCGCGCCCGCGGGAGGGGCGGTGTCTGCGCATCGAGGGAGCCGCCGGCGAGGAGCAACAGGGCGACGAGCCCGGCGGCGCTCCCTCGGCTGGCCTGCTCGCGGCGGGCCCGGCGTTTGGTCACGACCCACGCGCACCAGATGCTCACTTCGTACAGCGCCATGAGGAGGACGATCCCGACCAGCATCGACAGCGCATCCGGGGGAGCGAGCAACGCGGCGGCCACGGCCGCGATGGCCAGGGCGTAGCGGCGGTTGCGGGCGAGGAACTGCGGCGTCGTGAGCCCGAGGGCCGTGAGGATCACCACCACAAGCGGCAGCTCCATGGCGAGCCCGATGGCGATCAGGAATTGCGCCGCGAACGAGAAGTATCCGTCGGCGGTGATGATGGGCGAGAACACCTGCGGTTGAAAGCTGAACAGCATGCGCAGGATGTGCGGCAGCAGCCATTCGAAGGCGATGGCGGCCCCACTCAGGAACAGCACGACGCCCACCGAGAGGGCGGGCACGATCAACCGCTTCTCGCGGGGGTAGAGCGCTGGCGTGAGGAACGCCCAGAGTTGGTAGATCACCACCGGTGAGGCGAGCAACAGGCCCAGGGCGAACGCGAACTTGAGCGTGATGAGGAACGGCTCGGTGGGACTGGTGAACTTGAGCTTGCCGTCGGGCAGCAGGGGAATGATGGGACGCATCAGCATGCGGATCACGTCCACATGCTCGACGACTACCCAGCCCACCAGGCTCGCCACGAGGACCGCCACGAGGCTCTTGAGAATGCGCCAGCGCAGTTCCTCGACGTGGTCGAGGAAGGGCATTTCGCCCCTGGTCTCACGAGTCTCCGACACGCCGGCCCCCCCCAGACCCCGGCCCCAGACGCGGGAGAGGCTACCGCCCCAGGCGCTGGAGCTTGTCGCGCGCGAGGTTGGCCTCTGGAGAGCGGGCGTAGCTGGCGATGACCCGGGCGTAATATGTCCGCGCCGCCGCCTTGTCGCCCCGCTGCTCGGCGAGGAAGCCCAGCTTGTAGAGCGCCGACGGTGCCCGTGGCGAAGCCGGATAGGTCTTCACGACCTGTTGATACACCGCAGCCGCCGAGTCCGCGTTCTCCCCGGCAAACGACTCACCGATGAAGTAGAGAGCGTCGGGCGCCCGCTCGTGCGTCGGAAACATCCGCAGGAACTCTCGGAAGGCTTGGCGCGCCGTTCCATATCGGCTCGCCCGGTACTGCTGATACGCGAGGTCGTACATCTGCTCCGGCCCCGGGCCCGCCGGATTCCCCGACGGGCCGACCGGCACGGCCGCGCCGCCGCGGCTCGTGTCCAGCGCCGGGACGGGCTGGCGCGCCTGCTCTTCCAGCCGCCCGCGCAGCTCGGTCAGCCGCTGCTGGCTCTGGCCCGTCAGCTCCTGCACGCTCACGAGCTGCTGCTGCACGGCCAGCAGATCGGTCTTCACGTCGCCGCGCAGCTGCACCAGATACGCCTGCTGCGCGACGAGGCGCTCCTGCACGGCGGCGAGCAGCGCCCGCACGGAGTCCACCTTCGCCACGTGCTGGCTATCCGCGCGGGCCCGCTCGACACGCAGCGCTTCCACCTGGAGCTCGACGCGCCGGACGTCGCCTTTCAGCGCGCATCCGGCGGTGAGCCCCAGGGCCAGCAGTAACGGCCGGGCGCGTGTCAACGGTGGCTCCGCGTCACGGCTGCTTCAGATTCTCACCGCCGGAGAGAATCTCGACCTCGTCCCGGCGATTCTGCGCCCACGCTTCCTCGTTATGTCCTTGGGCGAGGGGCCGCTCCTCGCCGTAGGACACGGTCTCGATCCGACTGCCATCGATGCCGTGGCTGACGAGGTACTGCTTCGCCGACGTGGCGCGGCGATTGCCGAGCGCCAGGTTGTATTCGTCGGACCCGCGCTCGTCGCAATGGCCGCTGATGCGAATCCGCAGCCCCGGGTTCGCCTGGAGGATCGCCACCTTCTGGTCCAGGACCGCGGCGTCTCCGCCCCGGATGATCGCCTTGTCGTAGTCGAAGTGGATCATGGTGGCAAGGAGCGTCTTCACCGCCTCCGTCCCACGACCGATGGCAGCCAGCGAGTCGGCGATCTCCTGACGGCGTTTCGCCTCTGCCTGGGCCCTCCGGTCTGCTTCCTCCTGGGCCGCCTTCATGGAATCGTCGTGCGCCTGCTGGGCCGCGCGGAGCGAGTCCGCGTTGGGCCCGGTC
>DASQAM010000050.1:0-2657 GCA_035635735.1 Gemmatimonadales bacterium
GGTGCAGCCGGCACGGACGGCGAGACGTTCCTGACGGACTACCACGACGCCGAGGGCCGCCATGTGAGCGCGCGCTTCGAGGGACTGCCGGCCGGCTTTCCCGGCGAGGTGCTGCGCTCGACCATCGAGATCGCGACGCACCTGGCCGTGATGGTAGCGCGTCGCAGCGGGCTCGAGCGCGAGCGCCGGCTTGGCACGTTCCTGGTGGAGCTGTCGCGCTGGCTCTTGGCAGCGCCGGAGCGCGAGCTGCTGCTCCGCTACACGCTCCAGAGCGTCACCAGCCTGGTCGATGCCCAGGGCGCGTACGTGGCGCTGCGGGGCGTCAATCCCGACATGCTGCGCGTGGCGTCGACCGTGGGTCAGTGCGCGGAGCTCGACGGCGCGGAGATCGCGATCGATGCGAGCGCCACGGGGCGGGTGATCCGCACCGGAGAGCCCTTTCTCACCGACAACATCCTGAACGAAGCGGACGCCCAGCGGGGGTTGTCGCCCTCCGGTTTGGCTCGGGCCGCGATGATCGCGCCGCTGCGGACCTCGAGCGGCGTCGCGGGCGCGGTGGGTGTGGTGCGGTACCTGCGCACGGAAGCGGAAGAGTCGCTTCCCTTCACGCTCATGGAGCTGCAGTACCTCACCGCGGTCGCGGCCTATATCGCGGGCGGGCTTGAGCTGTCAGAGGCAGTGAGCGGCGCGCGCGCCGCGGCGGAGCGGGCGCACGCCATGGTGGACGGCAGCCCGCTCCCGATGGCCCTCGTGGACCGGAGCGGCCGCGTTCAGCAGCTCAACCAGGCAGCGTGCCGCCTGCTCGGCATCCCGTCCGAAGCGCAGTCGCTCGGGGTACACCTCGAGGCGCTTGGCCTTTCCCCCAGCGAGATCTCGCTGCACCTCGTGCTGGCGCGGCCGCGAGACGGCTCCCCGTGGCACGGCCGGGTCCTCGTGACGCAGCCCTCCGGAGACCGCCGCATCTGCGACTGCACCATCACCGGCGTCTCGGGCATCGGACCGGACAGCCTGTTGGTCGCGTTGTACGACCGGACCGACGAACTGCGCGCCCAGCGCGAGCTGATCGCCCGCGAGAAGCTCGCCACCGTGGGCGAAATCGCCAGCGGCGTGGCGCACGAGGTGAACAACCCGCTCGCGGCGATCCGGATGGAGGCGGAGCTGCTCGGGCGCGCCAGCAAGGATCCCGACACGAGCACCACGGCGGCGACCATCACGCGCGAGGTGGACCGTGCCGCGCGCATCGTCCGCAGCCTGCTGCGCCTCGCCCGGCGCGCCGACACGACCCCGACGCGCGTCCAGATGAACGACCTGGTGCACGACGTGGCCGAGATCCGCCAGCGCGTGCTGCGCACGGAGAGCGTCGAGTTTCGCACTACGCTCGACCAGTCCGCACCCGCCGTGTTGGGCCTGGGTCAGGAACTGCAGCAGGTGGTGATCAATCTCGTGACCAACGCGGAGTACGTGGTGCGGGGCCGGAAGCCCGCGATCGTGCAGCTCCGGACGCAGGCGCGCGAGGGATGGATCCGGTTGACGGTGGACGACTCGGGGCCGGGCGTCCCGCGGGAAATCCGCGGCCGCATCTTCGACCCGTTTTTCACCACCAAGGGCCCCGACGAGGGCACCGGCCTGGGCCTCGCGATCTGCCAGCGCGTCGTGACCGAAGTCGGCGGGAAGATATGGATCGAAGACTCGGAGCTCGGAGGGGCCAGGTTCGTGGTGGAGTTGCCGGCCGCGCCCGACAACGTGGAGACGCGGCACATCGGGTGAGCCGGCCCTCAGTGCTCCAGGATGCGCGTGCGATAGAGGCCGAGCACGATCAGGCCGGAGGCCCCGAGCGCCACCAGCAGCGCGGTGAGTCGCCAGTCGAACCCGAATCGGGCGGCCCCAACGGCGGCGGCGATGAGCCAGGCGCCGCTCGCGAGGAAGCCGAGGATCACGACCTCCTTCCGCGCCATCAGGATGCCGAACACGTAGCCCCAGCTGAACGCGCACACGGCGAGGAACATCAGGCCGTGCGGGATCTTGACGGGGTCGATCAAGTTGAGCGACCCCGCGAAGAAGCAGAACAGTCCGAGTACCGTGTAGCTCGCGAGGTGCAGCGCGAGCGGGAGGGGAACGGTCCCCATGCGATTGAAGGTCATGGCAAGAAAATAGACGCCAAGACGCACAGACGCCAAGATGCCTAGGACGGACATGCAGGCCACACGGACATACCTCGAGCTCTCGCGGGAAAGCCAGTTCAAACCCGGCTTCGGCACGTTCCACGACCTCGTGATCGAGCGGGTCGAGCGGCCGACGCCCGAGCTGTATCGCGAGTGTTACCGCACCGTCGGCGAGGCGTACCACTGGCGCGACCGATGGGATTGGACCGACGCGGAGATCCGCAAACACCTGGCGCAGCCCGAGATCACGCTGCACGTCGCGCGCCGCCGCGGTGCGCTCGCGGGGTGGTACGAGCTGCGCCGCGTGACCGAGGATCGCTCCGTCGAGATCGCCTACTTCGGGCTGCTCCCGCACGCCATCGGCCAGGGCCTCGGCAAGCATCTCCTTTCCTGCGCAGTGCGCGACGCCTGGGCCCTCGGACCGTCGCGCGTGTGGCTGCATACCTGCACGCTCGATCATCCGGCCGCGCTCCCGAACTACCAGAAGCGCGGGTT
>DASQAM010000051.1:0-1993 GCA_035635735.1 Gemmatimonadales bacterium
TGCACCGGCTGCTCGCAGGGGTGCAACGTCACCCTGGACACCCGCGAAAACGTCGTCGTGCGCGTGCGGCCGCGGTCGAATCTCGACGTGAACCGCTACTTCATCTGCGACCACGGGCGGATGAACTACCGCTGGATGAACCGCGGCGACCGGATCGAAGCCCCGTTGGTGCGGCGCGACGGCGAGCTGCACGCGACCGACTGGGACGAGGCCTTCGACCTCGTGGCGAGCCGGCTGCGCGGGGCGGGCGGCACGGCGGTCGCCCTCGTCTCCCCCAAGGCCTCGACGGAGGCGCTGTACTTCGCGCGCGAGCTGTTCCGCGGGCTCGAGTGGAGCGGCGCCTTCCAGGTCGTCATGGGTGAGGAAGCCCCGCTCGCGGGTGTCCCGAACCTCGCCCTCCGCGCCGAGCGGGCGCCGAACGGTCGGGGCGCCGAGCTGCTCGGGTACGGCCGGGACTATGCCTCGGCGCTCGCGGCAGCCGAGACCGCGGCCGTGGTGCTGGTGCTGGACGAGCCGGACATCGCCGTCCGCACGGCGGGGAAGCTCGTGTACGTCGGGACGGTGCTCCCCGAGCGCGCCCGGGACGCGGAGGTGGTGCTGCCGATCGCGAACGTGGCGGAGGAGGAAGGCACGTTCGTCAACCGGGACGGGCGGGTGCAACGCTACTTCCAGGCGAAGCCCGCGCCGGGCATGGCGCGGCCCGCGTGGTGGGTGTTTGCCGAGCTGGTCGCGACGCTGGAGCGGGGAGGGCATGTCGCGACCGCCGCCGACGCGTTCGACCGGCTGGCGGCGTCGGTGGAGGCGTTTCGCGGCCTCTCCTACGGGCAGCTGGGCTTCGCGGGAGCGTCGGCGCCCGCCGTCGCCGCGCCGGCATGACCTTCTTTCTCATCAGCTCGATCGTCAAGATCCTCGTGGTTTTCACGGCCATCATGGTCGGCGTGGCGCTGCTCACGCTGGCGGAGCGCCGCATTTGCGCGTGGATGCAGGACCGGCTCGGCCCGAACCGGGTCGGCCCGCAGGGTTTGCTGCAACCGGCGGCGGACGGGCTGAAGAACCTGGTCAAAGAGGAAACGCTCCCTGCCCGAGCCGACAAGGTTCTGTTTATGCTCGCGCCGGCGATGTCCTTTGTCCCGGCGCTCCTGACGTTCGCCGTGATCCCGTTCGCCACACCGCTCCCCACGCCCTGGGGTGACGTGGAGATGGTCGTGGCGAACCTGCCGGTGGGATTCCTCTACATTCTGGCGTTCGGCTCGCTCGGCGTGTACGGCATCGTGCTGGCCGGGTGGTCGTCGAACAACAAGTACTCGCTCTTGGGCGGCCTGCGCGCGAGCGCTCAGATGATCTCGTACGAGATCGCCCTGGGCATGAGCACGGTAGCGGTGCTGCTGCTCGTGGGAAACGTGACGCTGACGGACGTGATCGCGAAGCAGTCGCAGTCGCTGTTCACGTGGAACGTGTTCCCGTTGTTCTTGGCGTTTTTCATTTTTATCGTGGCCGCGTTCGCCGAGACGAATCGGCTGCCCTTCGACTTGCCCGAGGCGGAAGGCGAGCTGATCGCCGGCTACCACACCGAGTACAGTGCGATGAAGTTTTCGATGTTCTACATCGCGGAGTACTCGAACATGGTGACGGCGTCGGCGCTCGTGACGACGCTGTTCTTCGGCGGGTACGACATCCCGTTCACGCACTGGGACAACACGCCGCCCTGGACCGTGGTGAAGCTGCTGGCCACGCTCGCGATGTTCTCGGTCAAGGTCGGTTTCTTCCTGTTCCTCTTCATCTGGGTACGCTGGACCCTGCCGCGCTTCCGCTACGATCAACTGATGGCGCTGGGCTGGAAGGTCATGCTGCCCCTCGCGCTGGGCTACGTGACGGTCATCGCAACCGCGATCTGGTTCCTGCACGACCGGCTCGGCTGGATGTACGACACGCGGTTCGCGCTCGCGCTGTTCGGGCTGAACCTGTTGCTCGCGGTGCCGTTGTTCTTCGTGCT
>DASQAM010000052.1:0-2543 GCA_035635735.1 Gemmatimonadales bacterium
CCGACCGCCTCGAGGCGGCGCCAGCTCCCGTCCTTGTGCAGGGCGCGCAGCTCTGTCTTGACGAGGTGGCCGGGTCGTTGCATGAGCTCGCCGAACAGCTCCAGGGCGTCGGCGCGGTCGTCGGGGTGGACGAGCTCGAAGGCGCTCCGTCCCACGTTCTCGGTCGTGCCGTAGCCCAGCACCGGCTGGGTGGATTGGCTGGCGTAGATCACCGTCCCGTCCGGCCCGAGCAGCGTGATGACGTCGCTCGAGTGCTCGACCAGCGCGCGGAACCGCTGCTCGCTCGCGCGCAGCCGCTCGGCCGCCCGCTTGCGATCGGTGATGTCCCGGCTGACCAGCACCACCTGATCGCCGCTCATGGACGAGATCGCCCCGGAAAACCACACGTCGCGGCCTGCGATCGGCAAACTGTACTCAAAGTGGACCGTCGTCCTGGTCGCGAGCGCGGTGCGGATGTACTCCATGAATTGGTCCGCTTGGGCGGGGTCGAACACTTCCCGCAGCGTCTTGCCAAGCAGTTCGGCGGCCGGGCGATACAGCAGCGATGGATTGGTGGGAGCGATCTTGACGTAGCGACCCTCGGCGTCGAGCACGAGGATGACGTCGTCGATCGCCGCGAACAATGCCTCGAGTTCGGCATCGGCGTCGCGGGCCACGGGTGCTGCGGGCTTCGCGGTGGTCATTCTCCGGGGCACCAATACTCACCCGGCGACCACCCGGGGGCAACTCCCTCGGCGAGTGGGGTGACGGGCGTCACCTGGCGCGCCGTCTCAGGCGGCCGGTCGGTGGAGCGGCGGCTCGTTCAAGACCAGCCAGCTGGGGCTGCGCTCACTGGTCGAGGACGTCGCGCACCTTGCGGGCGATGGCATCCGGGGTGAACGGCTTCTGCACGTAGGCGGAGCCGGGCTCGAGCACGCCGTGCCGAGTGACGGCCTCGTCGGTGTAGCCCGACATGAAGATCACCCGGGCGTCGGGGCGCAGGTCCGCCAGCCTGCTGGCGAGCTCGCGGCCGTTGAGCCCCGGCATCACGACGTCCGTGAGGAGGAGGTGGATGGTGCCCGAGTACCGGGTCGCGATGTCCAAGGCGGCCTCGGCGCTGGCGGCTTCGAGCACGGTATAGCCGTGGCGTTGGAGCACCTGGCGGGCCACGTTCCGCACCGGTGCCTCGTCCTCGACCACCAGAATCGTCTCCGTCCCCCGCGCCGGGCGCGCCCGCGCCTGCGGGGGCGCGGCCGCGCGCTCCGCCAGCTCCTCCACGCGCGGCAGGTAGAGCTTGAACGTGGTGCCGTGCCCAACCTCGCTGTACACCCAGATGAATCCGCCGCTCTGCTTGATGATGCCGTAGACGGTGGCGAGCCCCAGACCCGTGCCTTTGCCCTTCTCCTTGGTCGTGAAGAACGGCTCGAACATGTGGACCTGCGTTTCTTCGCTCATCCCGGTGCCGGTGTCCGAGACCGCGAGCATCACGAACGGGCCCGCGCGGGCGGGGTAGTGGTCCGCGGCGTAGGCCTCGTCCAAATTCACGTTGGCCGTCTCCAGAGTGAGCTTGCCGCCGTTCGGCATTGCGTCGCGTGCGTTCACGGCCAGGTTCATGACCACTTGCTCGAGCTGGCCTGGATCGGCCTTGACCCGCCCCGTGGTGGGTGCGAGCTGCGTGCTGAGCTCGACGTCTTCGCCCAGGAGCCGGCGCAGCATCTTCTCGAGGTCCGAGACCAGCTTGTTGACCTCGAGCACCGTCGGCTGCATGACCTGCTGGCGGCTGAACGCCAGCAGCTGGCGGGTCAGCCCGGCGGCACGATCGGCGGCCTTGTGGATCTCGTCGGCATCCTGGCGCCGGGGATCGGTGGCGGCGAGGTCCTCGAGCAGCAGGTCCGCGTAGCCCGTGATCGCCGTGAGGATGTTGTTGAAGTCGTGCGCGATGCCGCCCGCCAGCCGGCCGACCGCTTCCATCTTTTGGGCTTGCCGCAGCTGCTGCTCGAGCTGGACACGCTCCGTGACATCGCGCCCGATTCCCAGGATACCGACCAGCCGACCCTCGTGGAGCTGGGGCGTCGCAGAGAACTCTCCGACGCGGTAGTCGCCCTTCGCGGTCCGGACGCGGAACTGGCTGGCGGGGCGGAGCTCCCCGCGGACCACGCGCCCGAGCAGCTCGAGCGCGAGCGGCAGATCCTCCGGATGCACCAGCCGCTCGAACGGCTGGCCCACCCATTCCTCGCGCCGCCAGCCGGTGATCGTCTCAAACGCCGGGTTGAGGGAGGCGATGGTGCCTTCGGGAGAGAGTGCGAAGATGATGTCCCGGACGCCTTCGACGAGCGTCCGGTAGCGCTCCTCGGACTCCCGCAGCGCCGCCTCGGCCGTGCGGCGCTCCGAGACGTCGCGGAAGTTCACCACGATGGCGCCGACTGCGGCCTCCGCGAGGCGGTCGACCGCCACGGCATCGATGTGGCGCCAGGAGCCGTCCTTGTGGCGCCAGCGGAGCTCCAGGCCGGCGGGTGTGCCGGGGCTCGCGACGATGTCGCGCAGCGTGGCGTTGATCCGCGGCA
>DASQAM010000053.1:0-2400 GCA_035635735.1 Gemmatimonadales bacterium
GACGGCGAAGTGCGAGACGCAAAGACCATTGTGGCTATCCTTTATATGGCCGGGTTCGTCCTCAAGATGTAGCAACCTGCTGTCCCCCGACGAGGACGGACGTGTCGGGCCGACTCCACGCTGGGCTGGTGAAGCTGTGGCCGCATCGATGGTTAGGTGGGTGATGCGATGGGTACGGTTCGTGCCGTATCTTTATGTAGGAGAGGAAGTGCAGGCTCGAACTGGGAGCGCTCCATGCCAGCAACCCTCAAGCGGAATGGCCAGGTAGTCGTGACGCCGCGCGCCCTCGAGCGCCAGGCGCTGCACGAGTTGGACGATGGCCGGCTGGTGCTTGAGCACCTCTCGGGCGACCATCAAGCCTTCGGCACCCTGGTGGACCGCTACCAGACCCGACTGCTCAACTTCATCAATCGAACCATTGGAGATCGGGAACGGGCGGAGGACCTCGTGCAGGAGGTCTTTATCCGCGTGTTCCGGCATCTCCACCGCTTCGATCAGACCAAGAAGTTCTCGACCTGGATCTACACCATCGCGTCGAACCTCGCGAAGAACGAGCTTCGGAACCGCAGCCGTAACCCCCTGGTGCTGTTCCAGACGATCAAGAAGCATTGGGAGGCGGACCACCGGCCACTCCAGTTCGAAGACACGACGGCCCGGCCCGACGACCTGTACCGCAAGCGGTTCCTGAAGGAAGCCGTGGACCAGTGCGTGGACCAGCTGCCCACCCACCATCGGGCCGTCTTCGTGCTCCGCGAGCTCGAAGGCAAGAGCTACGCCGAGATCGCCGACATCACGGGCTGCAACCTAGGCACCGTGAAGAGCCGCCTCAATCGGGCCCGGAACAGCTTCGCCCAGCTCATCGGGCCTCTGCTGGAGTAGGCACCCCACAAGCCGTGACCCCACCCCCACCCCCCCTGCCAGGGGGTTGGCTGCGGACGTAGGCCGGGAACCCGGTCGTCGCCTGACGGTAGTAAGTTCTCGCCATGACGTGCGCCGAATTCCTCGAACGCTATACGGAGTTTCGTGACGGCCTGATCACCGCCCCACGAGAGCTGCGCCGTTTTGAACGCCACCTCGTGCGGTGCGCCGGTTGCCGACGGTACGACACCGCCGTGCGGCGTGGCGTGCTTGCGTTGCAGGCCGCGGGGACGATCGAGCCCTCACGCGACTTCAGACGACGGCTCGACGCACGGCTGGAGCGCGAGCGCCGCGCGGCCCGGGAGGTACCGGCGAGTGCGGGCGTAGCGGCGGCGTTGGTCCTCGCGGCGGCACTCGCTATGCTGGCTCTGGAAGGCGTCCGGCGCCCCGAGGTAGCACGCGCGCCGGTGCTCCCACCCGTCCCGTTCCCCAATCCGGTCGTACAGGCCGGTGTGCCGTTCGTCTCGTTCCAAGACCCGCGCGCGAGTGTGTTCGCGGGGCCCCAGGCCACGGACGGCTCCGTGCTCGTCGAGCCCGCATCCGCGGGGCGGTAGGCTTTCTCTCGACTCAAGCCCACGGTAACTTCCGCCCCGTATGGGGGCTCTCACCTTTGACGCGCTGCTCCGGAGCCTGAAGCAGGGCGCGCCGGATCCCGTCTACTATCTCCATGGTGAGGAAGACGTGCTGAAGGACGAGGCGGTGCGCGTGCTGCTGGAACGCGCGGTGGACCCGGCCGCTCGCGACTTCAACGTCGACCAGCGTACGGCCGCCGACCTCGACCCCGAGGCGTTCAACGCGCTGGTGAACACGCCCCCCATACTCACGGCCACCCGGGCCGTGGTCCTCAGAGGGATGGAGCAGCTACGCAAGACCGCCAAGGTGCGCCAGGAGCTGCTGCACTACCTCGATTCTCCCAATCCCAGCACGGTGCTGGTGCTGGTGCACGGGACCGCTGAGCCACCTGACGCCGAACTGGTACGCCGGGCGACCGCAGTGGAGGTCGCGACCCTGCCCCCGGAGCGGGTCGAGCGCTGGATGACCCACCGCGCGAAGCAGTTGGGTTTCACCCTCGCGCCTGAGGCCGGCGAGCTGCTCCTCGCGAGCGTCGGAAACGACCTCTCAGGCCTCGCTCGTGAGCTCGAGAAGCTCGCACCGCTCTGCACTGGGCGGCCGGCCAGCCGGGACGAGGTGGCCGCGCTGGTGGGCGTGCGCCGCGGCGAAACGCTCCAGGATTTCATCGACGCGGCGCTCGAGCGACGCGCAGCGGACGCTGCCCGGCTGGTCGACCCCGTGCTCGAGCAGGCCGGCATGAGCGGCGTCCGCATGCTCAGCGCGCTCGGCACCGCGCTCGTCGGCACGGCGCTGGCCCGAGCGGAGCTCGACCGCGACGCGCGGCGACGCGATCGCCTCGAGGGTGCGCTGCTGTCCCACCTCCGGGCGGCGCGACCCTATGGCCTGGGAAGCTGGGAGGAGACCGCGCTC
>DASQAM010000054.1:0-11733 GCA_035635735.1 Gemmatimonadales bacterium
TCATGACCCCCGCGGTGCGGGCGCTGATTCGGGACAAGAAGATCGAGCAGATCCCGTCCATGATGCAGGCGGGCAAGAAGCACGGGATGCAGACGCTGAACGATGCGCTCTACCAGCTGTACGTGGGCCGCGAGGTCACCAAGGACGAATGCCTCCGGGTGACCCCGACGCCGAACGAGTTCCTGCGGATGATCGGCGAGGCGCCGCTCGACGACAGGGAGCCGATCCCGTCCGGCGGCCAGTCCGCCGCTGGCGGACCCAAGGTGGCGGCGCGTCGCTAGGCCCCCCCGCCCAGGAGGGAGTGAGCCATGCCGGTCTTCCAGTACACCGCCCGCACGCTCAAAGGCGATCTCGTCAACGACAAGATCGACCTGCCGACTCGCGATGACGTCATCGCGCACCTGCGGAAGAACCGCATGGTCGTGGTGCAGGTCCGCGCGGCGCCCAAAGAGTTCAAGCTCAACCTCAAGTTCGGCGGCGGCGTCAAGACCCGCGACGTCGTCGTGTTCACCCGCCAGTTCGCCACGATGATCAACGCCGGCCTGCCGCTGGTCCAGGCCCTCGACATCCTGGCGCAGCAGACCGAGAACAAGATCCTCGCCGACACCACGCGGCAGGTGGTGTATGACGTGGAGAGCGGCCAGACGCTCGCCGACGCGCTGCGCAAGCACCCCAAGGCGTTCAGCGACCTGTACGTCAACATGGTCGCGGCCGGCGAGGCGGGCGGCATCCTCGACACCATCCTCATCCGATTGGCCGAGTTCCTCGAGAAGAACGATGCGATCGTGCGGAAGGTGAAGGGCGCGATGATCTACCCCGGCGTCATCATGTCGGTGGCGGTCATCGCGATCTCCGTGCTGCTGATCTTCGTCATCCCGACCTTCCAGAACATGTTCGCGTCCGTGAACCTGCAGCTGCCGTTGCCGACCCGCTTGGTGATCGGCGCCAGCCACGTGCTCACGCAGTATTGGTGGATCATCCTCGGGGGCATCGGGGCCGCCGTCTTCGCGCTGAATCGCTACTACAAGACCGCCCCGGGACGCCTCCAGATCGATACGATGCTGCTCAAGACGCCGGTGCTGGGCGACGTGCTCCGTAAGGCGGCCGTGTCGCGGTTCACGCGCACGCTCGGCACGCTCATCTCTTCCGGCGTGTCGATCCTCGACGGCCTCGAAATCACGGCGCGCACCGCCGGGAACATGGTGATCCACAACGCGGTCATGGAGTCGCGCGCCTCGATCGCCGGGGGGGAGACGATCGCCGCGCCGCTGGCCAAGTCGAAAGTGTTCCCGCCGATGGTGATCTCCATGATCTCCGTGGGCGAGCAGACCGGCGGCATGGACGAGATGCTCTCGAAGATCGCCGACTTCTACGACGACGAGGTAGATGCGGCGGTGAGCGCCCTGCTGTCGCTCATGGAGCCGGTCATGATCGTGGTGCTCGGCGTCATCGTGGGCGGCATGGTCATCGCCATGTATCTCCCGATCTTCGACATGGTGAACGCGGTGCAGTAACGTCGCACATGATCGCCCCCGACCCCGCAGGCCCCCGGGAGCCGAGGCCGGCCCGCACGGGCACGCTGCGCCACGACACCATCCCGATGCGCCTGTACCACGAGGCAAAACGCCTCGGCGCCTGGGACCCGCGCAGCCTCGACCTGCGGCAGGACGTCGACGACTGGGGGCGCTTCACCGTCGCCGAGCGCGACGTGCTGCTCCGCCTCACCGTCCTGTTCCAGGCCGCGGAAGAGAGCATGACCCGCGACCTCCTGCCCCTCGTCATGGCCGTGGTGCGAGAAGAGCGCCTCGAGGAGCAGCTGTTCCTCACCACCTTCCTCGCCGACGAGGCGAAGCACACCGAGTTCTTCCGGCGCGTGCTCGATGAAGTCTGCCGCCAGTCCGGCGATCTCCAGCGCTATCAGACCCCGAGCTTCCGGCACCTCTTTGCCGAGCGGCTCCCCGACGCGATGCAGCGCCTGCTGGCCGATCCGTCCCCGGTCGTCCAGGCCGAGGCGCTCGTGACCTACAGCCTGGTCGGGGAAGGCGTGCTGGGCGATGCGGGATACCACGTCTTCTCGACCGCCCTCGCACGCAAGGACTCGATGCCCGGGTTCCGCGAGGGTCTCCGGCACTCCCAGACCGACGAAGCTCGGCACCTGGCCTACGGCCTGTTCCTCCTGTCCCGCCTCGTGGCCGAGGACCGGGAGGTGTGGAGCGCGGTGAGCCGGCAGATGGAGGAGCTGCTGCCGCTCACGCTCGGCATCGTGAGCGAGTTCTTCGAGCCGTACGCCCCCATGCCGTTCGGGCTATCGCTCGACGACACGGTGCAGGATGCGATCGCCCGGTTCGCCGCGCGCTGGGGGGCGCTCGAGGAGGCGAAGCTGCGGGGACGCACCGCGACGCCCAGCGCCGACCAGGTCGTTCGAGACATCCTGGGGTGGGTCGGCGATCAGCTGCAGCCGGTGCCAATCGAGGTGCGACGGGAAGGGACGGGGCCGGTCTACACCTTCCACGTCGGCTCGGGAGAGGCGGCGGAAGGGGGCGGAGCGCTGTTGATCACGCAGGAGGTCGTCGCGCACCACACCGCGAACGACGTGATCGCGGCCTTGCGCGCCCATCGCGTTCCCGAGCGGCTGCGGGGGGCCGGTCGCAAGCGGCTGACCTGCCTCAGCGCCGGCGGCAAGATCATCGTGCAGCCGCCGGAATGACGTCGGACGGCGCCTAGGGGCCGGACGCGGCCCCTCCGAGCCCCGGCAGCTCGAGCCACTGCCGCGGGAAGCGCGGCAGGAACTTCACGTGGCGGTTCACCACCGCCTGTACCCGTCGCCACCAGCAGACGATCGGTTGGGCCGTTCGGCCGACGCTCACCACGGCAAACGGGATCGAGTCCGCCACCACCGTCCGCAGGTCAGGCTGGCTGAGAGAGCAGAGGTCCTCGGGCGTCTTGAGCCCGAAACTCGAGTCCGGCCCCACCCACGGGTGATTGTGCCATACCGCGAGCGTCGTGGCTGGCGGGCAGGGAAGGGGTGTCACGGCGTCGACGCTGGAGTGCACGATGTCCGGCATCGCGAACTCCCTCACCAGCGCCGTGTCTCCGGCGACTGTGCCTTGCAAGCACAGGACGACTTCCCGGTCGAGGCCGGCCGCCAGGAGACTGAGCCGTCGGAGCAAGGACGGAGCCAGCACGAGGCGCTTCAGCGGTTGGGAGTTGAGGATCGCGGAGTCGGCCGGGGTCAGCGCGGCCTGGCCCGGCGCGGGGCTCGTGGCCCCGATCCCTGCGGCGGTCAGCCACGCCAGAATTCGCAGCGGCGGCTGCATTGCGTAGGATAGCGAAATGCGCGTTCCCGTGTACGTCTGCCGCGCCTCGCGCCCTCTCCGCTCTTGCACTTTGCCACAGCGCTTCCAATACTGTAATGCAACCCCCAGTCCCAAGGCGCAAGCCGCAAGCCGTAAGGCAAGTGCTCCAACAGCTTCACAGTCAATCGCTTACGCTCAACGACTGGCACACGGTCTTAGCGAGGGACGTGATTACCGCTTACGACTTTCGGCTTGCGGCTGTCTCGTGACCTGGCTCGTGGGTGACCGGCGCGGGTCAGTCCTCCCGACTCCGCAGAGCCTACTCCGGTCGGTGTACGCGGGACGGCTGTGCGTGGCCGGGGCGATCTACCTCGCGGCGGCGCTCAAGTTCGCGGTCGCGGCCCCGCTCGACCTGCTGGTCACGTCGTTCGTGCTGGTGGCGGCGGTGGTGGTGACGATCGCCTCCTATTGGTACACCCATCTGTCGCGCCGCACGCCAGGCCGGACGTTCCTGTACGGGCAGGCGCTGTTCGACGTGGCGCTGATCACCACGGTCGTACACATCACGGGCGGTCCCCAGAGCGACCTGACGCCGCTGTACGTCCCGCTGATCGCGGTGACGGCGGTGCTGATGCCGCCGGCCAGCACGGGCTTGATCACGGCGCTCGTGGGAATCGTGTACTTCGCGGACGTGTTCTTCGGGCACACGACGCCCATGACGGGGCAGGTCGGGCTGCAGCTGCTGGTGTTCGCGGCCGTAGCGGCGGTGACCGCGTATTTCGCGAGCCGGGTCTCCGTGATGGGGGCGGAGCGGGAGGCGCTGGCGGGGGAGCTGCGCCAGGCCCGGCTGGAAGCGGCGGACGTCCTGCGCAGCGTCCCGACCGGGATCGTGACGGTGGATCAGGCAGGCCATCTGCTGTATTGCAATCCGGCGGCCGAGCAGATCCTCGGGTTCAAAGAGCGTCAGTGGCGCGGGCGGCCCATCATGCCGGAGTTCGCGAAGATCGCCCCCGAGTTCTGGGCCGCGATCACGGCGACCGCACGGCGGGGCGTGCGGGCAATGCGCGTGGAAGCCACCGTGCGGCGTCCCGATCGTACCTTCCCGATCGGCGTGACGACCACGACGCTCGACGTCGAGCCGGCGGGCGAGCCTCGGGTCACGGCGATCTTCACCGACATCTCGGACTCGAAGCGGCTCGAGGAGCTCCACCTGCGCGCGGAACGGCTCGAGGCGGTCGCGGAGCTGTCGTCGAGCCTGGCGCACGAGATCAAGAATCCGCTCGCGTCCATTCGCTCGTCGGTGGAGCAGCTGGGGCGCGCGAAGCGCGTCAACGCCGACGAGAAGTTCCTGACGTCGCTCGTGGTGCGCGAGACCGACCGGCTGTCGCGTCTGCTCTCGGAGTTTCTCGATTTCTCCCGTGTGCGCGCCACGGAGTGCCGGCCGCTCGACCTGCGGACCGTGGCGGCCGCGGCGATCCGCCTCGTGCGCGAGCACCCCGACTGCCCCGAGGACGCCGTCATCGATCTCAAGGGCGAAGCGACGCCGATGGAGGGCGACGAGGACCTGTTGCACCGGGTGGTGTCGAACCTCGTGCTGAACGCCGTCCAGGCCACGGGGAAGGGCGCGCACGTCGTGGTACGCACCGGACGCCCCGCCGCGCACGAGCTGCCTGGAGGCGCCGGCATCGAGACTCCCGTATCCCTGGCCGTGAGCGACAACGGCCCGGGCATCCCTGAGAACCTGCGGGCCCGCCTGTTCGAGCCGTTCGTCACGGGTCGAGTGGGCGGCACCGGCCTTGGCCTCGCCATCGTGCAGCGCGCCGTGGATGCGCACCGTGGCCTGGTGCTCGTGGACTCGCCGCCGGGGCAGGGAACGACGTTCACGGTTTACTTCCCCGCCGCCCGGCGGAAAGAGGAAGCGGCATGAGCCAGCAGCCATCGATTCTGGTCGTCGACGACGAGATGGGGATCCTGGATGTCCTCCGGATCCTGTTGAAGGGGGAAGGATTCGACGTCACCACCGCGCAGGGCGGGAAGGCGGGGCTGGAAGCGTTGAAGGGGAACCCCCCTGACATCGTGCTCACGGACATCAAGATGCCGGGCGTCTCGGGCACCGAGATCCTCGCGGCGGTGCGCGACCAGGACCCGGAGACCCCCGTCATCCTCATGACCGCCCAGGCCTCGCTCCAGAGTGCGATTCAGGCGGTGAACCAGGGGGCGTTCTACTACATCCAGAAGCCGTTCTCGAACGACGATCTCGTGGCGATTTGCCGGCGCGCGGCGGAGCAGCGGCTCCTCAAGGCGGAGAATAAGCAGCTCAAGCAGGAGATCCGTCGGCGGGAGCGCTCCGGGCTGGTCAAGCCGCTGGGCAAGTCGCGTGCCTTCCAGGACGTCCTCAAGCTCGCCGAGCAGGTGGCGCCCACCGAGAGCACGGTGCTCATCCAGGGAGAGTCGGGCACGGGGAAGGAGGTCATCGCGCGCTACATCCACGAGCTGTCGGCGCGCGCGGACGGCGGATTCTTTTCACTCAACTGCGGCGCGCTTCCCGAAAGCCTCCTCGAGTCGGAGCTGTTCGGTCACGTGAAGGGATCGTTCACGGGTGCGGTCCGGGACAAGCAGGGGCTGTTCGCCGCGGCGCGCGGCGGCACGTTCTTCCTGGACGAGATCGGCGAGATGTCCCCCGCGACCCAGGTGAAACTGCTGCGCGTGCTGCAGGAGCGGGAGGCGATCCCGGTCGGCGGCACCGAGCCGATTCCCGTGGACGTTCGGGTCGTGGCCGCGACCAACCGCGACCTGGAGGAGGACATCAAGCGCGGCCGCTTCCGTACGGACCTGTAC
Source organism: Gemmatimonadales bacterium (assembly GCA_035635735.1). Taxonomy (GTDB): domain Bacteria; phylum Gemmatimonadota; class Gemmatimonadetes; order Gemmatimonadales; family GWC2-71-9; genus AG41. The sequence goes on from DASQAM010000054.1 coordinate 6,135, forward strand.
TACCGGCTGAACGTGATCGCCATCCATCTCCCGCCGCTGCGGGACCGGCGCGACGACATCCAGATCCTGTGGGAGGAGTTCCTTAGCCGTATCGCCAAGGAGCGCGACGAGCAACCCAAGGCGCTGGCGGAGGACGCCAAAGTGGCGCTCCTCGCGTACGACTGGCCCGGCAACGTCCGCGAGCTCGAAAACGCCCTCGAGCGCGCGGTGGTGCTCAGCAAGGCGACGACGATCGATCTCGCGGCGCTGCCCGACAAGCTCACCGAGCGTCGAGCCGAGCCATTGGTGGCCGATCGGCCGCACGCGAACCCGACCCTCGACGTGATCGAGCGCGCCTACATCACCTGGGTACTGCAGAGCGAGGGCGGCAACAAGACGCGCGCCGCCGAGGTGCTCGGCATCGATCCCTCTACCCTGTATCGCAAGCTGAGCCGCTACGAAGGCGATGTCCCCCCCGCCTGAGGCGGCGGATCAAGTCGGGGCCGCGACGCTCGAGCGCATGGCCGCGGCCCCCCGCTACAATCGCTGGATGTTCGACCGGCTGCGCCCCTGGGTAGGGCGCCGGGTGCTCGAGATCGGGGCCGGCATCGGCAACATGTCGGCGTTCCTGGTCGACCGCGAGCGGGTCGTGCTCACCGACACGGAGTCCTACTATCTCGGCCGCCTGCGCGAGCGGTTCGCGGGACGGCCGCACGTATCCGTGGCCGAGCTGCGGCTGCCCGTGGTGAGCCCAGGCCTCGCCGCCGAGCGGCTCGATACCGTCGTCTGCCTGAACGTCCTGGAGCACATCGAGGACGACCGCGCGTCGCTGGGTGCGATGCGCGACCTGCTCCAGCCCGGCGGACGGGTCGTCCTCCTGGTGCCTTCGCTGCGAGCGCTGTACGGCACGCTCGACGAAGCGCTGGGACACTTCCGCCGGTATGTCCCCGCCGAGCTGTCGGAGAAGCTCCAGGCGGCTGGGTTCCACCTCCGTCATCTCGAGTATTTCAACCTGGCCGGCGTCCCGGGATGGTGGGTCGCGGGTCGCGTGCTGCGCCGCCGGCTGATTCCCACCGGAGCGCTGCGCTGGTACGAAGCGCTGGTACCGCTGTTCCGGTTGGAGCGGCTGCTCCCCTGGCGCATCGGTCAGTCGCTCATCGCCATCGGCGAGGTGCCGGCATGATGTCGCGACAGCGATCAACCGAGGACGCCCTGCTGTCGGTGATCGTGCCGGCCTACAACGAGGCGGCGACGATCGAAGCCGCATTGCGGCAGCTCAAGCAGGTCCCGCTGCGGCTCGAGGTGATCGCCGTGAACGACGCGTCGACCGATGGCACCGGCACCATCCTCGACGGGCTGGCGGGCTCGGGACTGGTGCAGCGGGTGCTCCACCACCCGACGAACCGCGGCAAGGGTGCGGCGCTCAGGACGGGGATCGCCGCCGCGACAGGCAGCGTGATCGTGGCCCAGGATGCCGATCTCGAGTACGACCCAGCCGAGCTGCCTCGTCTGCTCGCGCCCATCAAGGAAGGCCGTGCCGACGCCGTCTACGGCTCGCGCTTCCAGGGCGGCCCGCACCGCGTGTTGTTCTTTTGGCACTCCGTCGGCAACAATTTCCTGACGCTCGCCTCAAACATGTTCACCAATCTCAACCTCACGGACATGGAGACGTGCTACAAGATGGTCCGGGCGGACCTGATGAAGCGGCTGCCGCTCACGGCGGAGCGGTTCGGCATCGAGGTCGAGCTGACGGCGCGGCTGGCGCAGGCGGGCGCCCGCATCTGGGAGCTGCCCATCTCGTACAGCGGCCGCACCTACGCCGAGGGGAAGAAAATCACCTGGCGCGACGGGATGGCGGCGATGTTCCACATTTTTCGCTATAACCTGTTCCCCCCCCGCGGGAAATGGCGTGAGCGCTAGGCGCGTGTATGCCACCGTGGCCGTCTGCGCCGCGGTCGTGTACGTCGGCACCTTGTGGAATCAATTCGCTCTGGACGACAACCAGATCGTCCGCTTCAACAACCTGGTACTCAAGGTCAGCGGCGTGTGGCGGGCGTTCGTGAGCCCGTACTGGCCACCGGTCATCGGGGGCGGGATGTATCGTCCCTTGCCGCTCGCCTCGTACGCGATCGATTGGCAGCTGGGCGGCGCCGCCTGGTGGTTTCACGCGGTCAACGTCGCCTGGCACGCCGGGGCGAGTGTCGCGGTCGCGTGGCTCGCGCGGCGCTGGAGCGGCGAGCGGGCGGCGCTCGCCGCCGGGCTGCTGTTCGCGGTGCACCCGGTCCACGTCGAGGCCGTCGCCAACATCGTCGGGCGCGCCGAGGTCATGGCCGCGCTGTTCGTGCTGCTGGCGGTGTACGCGGCGTTGGCGCACGACAGCCTGTGGTGGAGCGCGGCCGCGCTCGCCGCTGGCCTCCTGAGCAAGGAGAACGCGGTGGTCGCGCCCGGGCTCATCGTGTGGGGCTGGATAATGGGGTTGGCCCCGCGGCCGTCCCGGCAACGGATGGCCACGTACGCCGGGGTCTGGTTCGCCGTCGGGCTCGCCTATGTCGTAGTCCGTTGGGCTGTGCTGGGTCACGAGCTCGTGGGCCACCCCGCTCCAGTGTTCTTCGGCGCGTCTCCCGTCGCCGTCCGGCTGACGGCCGTGGCGGCGCTCACGGACGTCGTGCGGCTCCTCGTCTTTCCGGTCACGCTGCGCGTCGATTATTCGCCCGCCGAGCGCACGCTCGTCACGACCCCCTTCGACTCCCGGTTCGCGCTCGGGCTCCTGTGCGTCGCCGCCTGGAGTGCGCTCTTGTGGCTCACCTGGCGACGTGGCCGCCGGGTCGAGGCGTTCGGGCTCGGCTGGATCGCGATCGCACTCTTTCCCGTCTCGAACCTGGTCGTCCCCGTCGGAGTGCTGCTGGCGGAGCGGGCGCTGTACCTGCCCTCGGCAGGCCTCGTCCTGGCGGCCGGGGCGTGGCTGAAGGACCTCGAGACGCGGCGGCTGGCGGTGGTCCTGAGCCTGCTGGTCGTGGCCGGGGGCGTGCGCACCGCGCTCCGCGTTCCGGTCTGGCGGGACACGCAGGCCATGATCGGCAGCGAGCTGGAGGATTCCCCACGCTCATTCGCCGGTCCCGCCCACATGGTGGTGATGTATCTGACCGGACATCAGCCGGCCAAGGCCCTCGAGGCGTATCGCAGAGCCACGGAGATTTACGACGTGACGCTACCGTGGCTGCAGATCCAGGGCGCCGAAGCGGCGTTCGCGACGGGGCAGCACGCCCTGGCGGACTCGCTGCTCGATCGCGTCGACACAGTGTGCCGGCCGTGCGACTTCTTCTATCGGTACGAGGCCTCGGTCGCCCGAGCCCGCGGGTATCCGACCGCCGCCGACTCGTTTGCCGCCCGCGTCGGGAGGACGCCGGATCCGGTCCATGACCGCTAGGCGGCTCTACATCACCGTCGCTCTGTGCGCCGTCGTCGTCTACCTCGGCGCCCTTTGGAACAAGTTCGCCCTGGACGATCTCCCGATCATCGTGGTGAATCCGTTGGTGACGCAGCCGTCGGGGCTCTGGCGGGCGTTCGCCGCGCCGTACTGGACGCCGGAGCTGGGCGGTCATATGTACCGGCCGCTGGTGATTGCCGGGTTCGCCCTCGACGCGCTCGTGGACGGAACCCTCTGGTTCCACGCCGTTAACCTTCAGTGGCACGCTGGGGCCGCAGTGGCCGTGGCGGCCCTGGCCCGGCGTTGGATAGACACGCCGGGCGGGCTGGTCGCCGGGTTGCTGTTCGCCGTGCATCCGGTTCACGTGGAGGCAGTCGCGAACGTCGTCGGTCGGGCCGAGCTCATGGCGGCCGTGTTCGTGGTGCTCGCCGTGTACGCCGCCCTCGGTCGCGCGCATGCGGGCTGGAGTGCCGCCGCGCTGGCGTTCGGACTCCTCTCCAAGGAAAACGCAGCGGTCGCACCCGCGCTGGTCGTGTGGGCGTGGATACTGGGTCTCGACCGACCCGACCGGCGCCGCATGCTCTCGCTTCTCGTCGGCTGGGTGCTGGTGGGCGCGACGTACGCCGCCGTTCGTACGTTGGTGCGCCAACCGTTCGGCGGATATATGAGCGTCGCGCCGATGTTCATCGGTCAATCATGGCTCTCGGTACGGCTCACGGCCGTCGCCGCGCTCGCCGATGTGGCGCGCCTGCTCGTCTTCCCACTCACGCTGCGCGTGGACTATTCCCCGAACGAGCGAACCCTGGTGACGTCTCCCCTCGATGTTCGCTTCACCGCCGGGCTGTTCTGCGCCCTGGCGTGGGGTGCGCTGCTGTTCGTTGCCTGGAAGCGCGGAAGGAAGCTCGAGGCGTTCGGACTGGGCTGGATCGGCGTCGCCCTGCTGCCCGTGGCGAACCTCCTGTATCCCGCGGGCTTCTACGTCGCCGAGCGCACCCTCTACCTACCGTCGGCGGGGCTGGTGCTGGCCGCGAGCGCAGCTCTCTCGCGCCTGCCCGCGGACCGGCTGCGCCTGGTGGTGGCCGTTCTCTGCCTCCTCGGGGGCGTCCGCACCGCCCTGCGCGTGCCCACGTGGCGCGACGATAATGCCGTCACGCAAAGCATCCTCGAAGACTCGCCGGATTCCTACGGTGGTCCCGTGCGCATGGCGGGCGTGTACCTCGACCGGCACGAGCCTGCCAAGGCGCTTGCCGCGGCCCGCATCGCCGGGGGCATCGCGCCGTATGATCCCTGGGTCTACGCGACCGGGACGGTGGCGGCGCTTGCCATGGGCGACTCTCGAGCGGCCGATTCGCTGCTGGCCCGGCTCGAGCGCTTCTGCTCCGGCCCATGCGCCGCCGGGTACCTGCGTTACGAGGCGACGATGGCACGTGCCCACGGTTATCCGGGAACTGCCGACTCGCTCAGGGCCCGCGCGGCCCGTGTCGAGCCGCAATGAGGGCGCAATGTGCGACGTTGCGGTGAGCCCGGTGCCTTGCAAAAGGCCCACATGGACCAGGCGTCGTAGAGCGTACTAAGAGCTACGACTAGCTGCCTAAGAGATTGTTACACAGCAGCTTATGTGGCATTAGGTGACGCGAGGCACGGCCCTTGCCTCTCCCTACCGTGGAAAATTGCGCTTCAAGCAGTTTTGGGTAGTCATGAGATGGACTTCAACGGGGGTAAAGTCAGATGAACCGCAAGGGTTTCACACTCATTGAGCTGCTGATCGTGGTGGTGATTATCGGCATCTTGGCCGCCATCGCGATCCCGAAGTTCGCCAACACGAAGGCGAAGGCGTACATCGCCTCCATGAAGTCGGACCTTCGGAACCTGGTGACCGCCGAAGAGGCGTACTTCGCCGACTCGGTCAAGTACACCGCGACCACGGCGTGCACCACGCCGCCCACCGCGGGTGCGGTCAACTTCTGCGTCACGACCGGGAACAACCTCGGCGTCGTCGGCCTCGCGGCCGGTAACGGCGGCTGGAGCGTGACGATCACGAACAACAACCTCACGACCCCGCTGGTGAAGTGCGCGATCTTCATCAACACAGCGGTGTTGGCACCGGCGGTCTCGGAAGGCGCGCCCGCCTGTCAGTAAGCGGCAGCGCTGGAATGGCAATTACGAGCGGCGGGGCCCTCCCCGCCGCTTCGT
>DASQAM010000055.1:0-3392 GCA_035635735.1 Gemmatimonadales bacterium
CGAGCGCCGGGGCGAGTCGGCTCGCGCCGTCGGCCGGCGGCAGCGTGTCGAACCCGGCGACGCGCTCGCCGAACCGCCAGATGATCCCTCCCTGCGCCAGTGCCCGGCCCGTGTCGAGGGCTTCCCGCCAGCGACCGCCGTGGCCCGCCATGCTGAGGGAGGCGTCGAGCAGGACGAGCGGGGGCGCGCCTCCGGCCGCCACGCGAGCGGCGCTCGGATTCCACAGGAGCAGCACGAGCGCGCCGAGGGCGGCGGCGCGCAGCGCGGCGAGCCCGAGCGTCACCCGGCGACGCACGCGAGCGCCTCCGCCAGAGTGAACCGCCGCTCGTGCAGCGCCCGGCCGACGATCGCGCCCGCGAGGCCCGCGTCGGCAGCGCGCCGCAGATCGTCGAGCCACGCGACGCCCCCCGACACGATCACGTCGAGACCGAGCGCCGCAATGGCGCGCGCGCCGACCAGGTCCGGCCCGGTGAGCGTGCCGTCGCGCGCCGCGTCCGTGTAGATCACCGTGCGGGCGCCCAGCGTCTGCACGCGCCGGGCGAGCTCGACCGGCGCCAGGTCGATCACGGTCGTCGAACCGCGGGCGGCCAGGCGGCCGTCCCGGGCGTCGATGCCGACCGCGAGCCGGTCGGCGCCGTGCCGCGCGAGCAGCCGCGCGACCAGTGCCGCGTCGAGCGCCGCCGCCGTGCCGATCACCACCCGGCTCGCCCCCCAGCCGAGCATTTCGTCGATCACCGCCTCGGTTCCGAGCGCGCCGCCGACCTGGACGAGGAGACGCGCCCCGCCCGCGGCGCCGGCGAGGAACCGCCGCGCCAGCTCACGGTTGTCGCCCGTCCCGAGTGCGCGATCGAGATCGACGAAATGCACCCAGCGGGCCCCGTCGCGCGCGAACTGGCGCGCCACGGCGAGCGGGTCTGGAGAGGCGGAACGCGCGACGCGCCCGCCCTGCACGTCAACGGCGGGATACAGCTCCACGATTGGGGAAGCTAATCGCGCGCGGCGGTGATCGGGCGTGCGGTGGGCAGGGGCGACGTCTTGGGCTCGAGCAAGACGAGGAGGCCGTCGCGCGCGGTATCGAAGGCAGCCGCAAGCCGCCTCGGTACCGGCGTCCCCGCGCCCATGTCCTTGCCCCGTGGGTTGGCAGGCCGGCCGTTCACGAGGAATTCGTAGTGCAGGTGCGGCCCGGTCGAGAGCCCCGTGGAGCCGACATAGCCGATCGTTTCCCCCTGGGCCACGCGCTCGCCGGGGCGGAGCCCCCGCGCGAACGCCGAGAGGTGGCCGTACCGGGTGCGGATGCCGTTGGGGTGTCGCACCTCGATCAGATTGCCGTAGCCGCCGTCCTCGCGCCCGACCTGGGCGACGACTCCGTCCGCCGTGGCCCGCACCGGCGTCCCGTACGCCGCCGAGAAATCGACGCCTTCGTGGGCTCGCCACATGTGGAGGATAGGATGATACCGCGCGCCGAACCGGCTCGAGACGCGGCGGAACTGCAGCGGTGCCCGCAGGAACGCGCGCCGCAGCGATCGGCCGCGCTCGTCATAGAAGCCCGTCACAGCATCGCTCCCCGTGGGGTCCTCGAAGTAGAACGCGTATTGGGGGCTACGCGCCACGTCGACCCGCGCGGCCAGGATCCGGCCGAAGCGCCGCTCCCCCTCCGACGACTCGAGGCGCTCGAGCAGCACGGTGAAGCGGTCGCCCGGGCGGATGTCGCGGGAGAAGTCCACTTCCCAGTCGTACACGTCGGCGATCGCCCACGCGAGCTGGCGTCGCTCGGGCGCGGGCAGGAAGGAATCGGCCACCGCCTTGTCGAGCGCGTCGTACAGCGAGGACTCGATCGCGCCCGTCACCCGCAGCCGTGTAATGACCCAGGGAATCGTCTCGACCGTCTCGACCCAGCCCGTCCCGCCCTCTCCACGAACGACGGTGAGGCGCCGCTCGGGCGACAGGCGTACCGTCACGCGGCGCGCGATGCTGTCGGTCTTCAGACGGCGGAGGTCGAACTTGAGCCCGGGCCGGAGGCGGCGCACCGGCAGGCTCTTCGCCGCGGCAAGGAAGGCCGCGTAGTCGCGCCCTCGGATGCCGCCGCGCGCCAGCACGTCGGCGACGGTCTCACGCCGGCCTAGCGCGGTCGTCAAGTCCGCGTACGCCGCGTCGACTACAATGGCGGGCGCCGTGAGCGGCCGCCGCCAGGGCCACGCATCGCGCGAGGCCCAGGCAAGACCGCCGGCGACAAGGGCGCCGGCGGCGACGAAATGGCTCGTCCGCCACGCCATCAGTCCATCTGCCGCCGGATGAACGTGGGGATCTCGAGCTCGTTCAGCTCTGAAGGAGGCGGCGGCGCGGATCGCCGGGCCGGTTGCTCGGCCGGCTTCACGTACCCCGCGGGCGGGACGGGCGTGGGCCGCACGCCGCGCTCGCGGAACGGCAGCACGCCCGGCGCCGCGCGCGAGGCGCTCTCCGCCCCCGCGGCCGGCCTGTCGAACCCGGTCGCGATCACGGTCACGCGGATCTCGCCGTGCATTGCCGGGTCGTTCACCGTGCCGAAGATGATCTCCGCCTCCTCGCCTGCCGCGTCCTTCACGACGTCCGAGATCTGGGTGACCTCGCCCAGCGTGAGGTCCTCACCACCAGTGATGTTGATGAGCACACCGGTGGCGCCGGTGATCGAGATGTTGTCGAGCAGCGGCGACGAGATCGCCTGCTGCACCGCTTCCATCGCCCGGTTCTCACCCCGCCCCATGCCTGTGCCCATGATCGCCGCGCCGCCGTTCTGCATCACGGTGCGCACGTCGGCGAAATCTACGTTCACGATACCGGTGACGGTGATGAGGGAGGAGATACCCTGTGTGGCGTGGAGCAGCACCTCGTCGGCCTTCTTGAGCGCGTCCTGGAACGGAATCCCCTTGCCCACGACGGCGAGCAGCCGCTCGTTCGGCACCACCACCATGGTGTCGACGTGCTTGCGCATCTCGGCGATCCCCATTTCCGCCTGGCGCATCCGCTTCCGGCCCTCGAACAGGAACGGCTTGGTGACGATGCCGATCGTGAGCGCACCCAGGTCGCGCGCGATCTGCGAGATGATGGGCGCCGCGCCCGTCCCCGTGCCACCGCCCATGCCGCAGGTGACGAATACGAGATCCGCGCCCTGCAGGCCATGCAGCACTTCGTCGCGGTTTTCCTCGATGGCCTGGCGGCCGATCTCCGGGCGCGCGCCCGCGCCCAGGCCGCGCGTGAGCTTCTTTCCGATCTGGACCTTCACGTCGGCCTTGTTGTTGAGCAGGGCCTGCGCGTCGGTGTTCACGGAGATGAACTCGACGCCCTGGAGTCCCTCGTCGACCATGCGGTTCAGGGCGTTGCCGCCGCCGCCGCCCACGCCGACGACTTTCATCCGG
>DASQAM010000056.1:0-3172 GCA_035635735.1 Gemmatimonadales bacterium
CAGCGCGAGGTCAAGGCTTGCCTCGGACCCCGACATGGTGGAGAGGACCACGATCCGCCCCCCCGTCTTGAGGACCTGTATATCGCCCGGAAGACTCGACGCGCCCACCGGGTCGAGTACCACGTCCACCGCTTCGCGGCCCCAGCGCTGCTCGATCTCCGCCGCGAAATCCCGTCGGGAGGTGTCGATCGCGAGACCCGCCCCTACCGCCTCGAGAGCCTTGAGCTTGTCGGCGCTGCGCGTCGTGGCGGCCACGCGCGCTCCGGACCGCTTCGATATCTGGATGGCCGCGAGCCCCACGCCGGACGCACCCGCGTGCACCAGCACTGTCGCCTCCCGCTCGAGGCCCCCTTCGACGATCAGATTCACAAACGCCGTGAGGAACGCCTCCGGAATGCCCGCCGCGGTGACCAAGTCGAGGCCGGCCGGCGCCCGAAACACCTGCCCCGCGGGCGCGGCGACGTATTCGGCGTGTCCGCCACCCGCGAGCAGCGCGCAGACCGGCTCTCCGGTTTCGACGAGCGTGCCCGACACCTCGAGCCCCAGAATCTCCGACTCACCGGGCGGGGGTGGGTAGCGCCCGGCGATCTGGCTCAAGTCAGCGCGGTTCACCCCGGATGCCGTGACCCGGATGAGCACTTCGCCGCGGGCGGGCGTTGGCTGCGCCATTTCTGGCAGTGACGCGACGTAGCGGCCCTGCTCCTCGACCACCCGGAGGTAGCGCATCGGTGCAATTTAGCCGGGCTGGCCGCGCGGCGGTGCGCGATGCACAATTCCTCTCGCCTTTTTTCCGAGGATCCCTTGCAGGATGGTACCGTGATCAGGCGCTGCTGGGCGGGCGGCGACGACCCGCTGATGCTCGCGTATCACGACGAAGAGTGGGGCGTACCGCTCCACGGCGACCGGGACCTGTTCGCGAAGCTGGTGCTCGATGGCTTCCAGGCCGGGCTCTCCTGGCGCGTCATCCTGCACAAGCGCGCCCGTTTCCTCGAGGCGTTCGACCGGTTCAACCCCGAGCGTATGGCCCGCTACGATCGCAAGAAGATCGCGCAACTTCTGAAAGATCCGGGGATCGTCCGCAATCGCCAGAAAGTGAATGCCGCGATCGGCAACGCCCGGGCCTTCCTCGACTTCCAGGAAAGAAACGGCTCGTTCGGCGCCTTTCTCTGGGGCTTCGTGGGTGGGAAGCCGAAGCAATACCGTCGCCGCACGCTGCGGGATCTCCCCGCCCGGTCTCGCGAGTCGGACGCGATGAGCGCGGCGCTCGTCGAGCGTGGCTTCCGCTTTGTCGGGCCGACCATCGTTTATGCCTTCATGCAGGCGGTGGGGATGGTGAACGACCACCTCGTCACCTGCTTCCGTCACCGCGAGGTGCAGCGCCTCGGTGAGTGATCCCGGCTCGGAGCTCCAGGCCGCGACGCTCCGCCGCGTGACCCGTCGTCTCATCCCGTTCATGTTCGCGCTCTACATCGCGAACTTCCTGGACCGCGTGAACGTCAGCTTCGCGGCGCTCCAAATGAACCGCGATCTGGGATTCAGCAGCGCCGCGTACGGTCTCGGGGCCGGCATCTTCTTCCTCGGGTACTGCCTCTTTCAAATCCCGAGCAACCTCGTGCTCGCACGGATCGGGGCACGGCGCTGGATCGGCGGCATCATGATCACCTGGGGGCTGATTGCCTCCGCCATGATGCTGGTGCACGGGGTCGGGAGCTTCTACGCCCTGCGCGCGCTGCTCGGCGTGGTCGAGGCGGGGTTCTTCCCAGGCATGATCCTCTATCTCACGTACTGGTTCCCCGCCGTCGAACGGGCCCGTGCAGTCGCCGGGTTCATGACCGCGATCCCCATCTCCGGAGTGGTCGGCGGACCGGTGTCCGGAGCGCTGCTCGGCTTGAATGGTGTCGCCGGGCTCGCCGGATGGCAGTGGCTGTTTTTGCTCGAAGGGTTGCCCTCGGTGCTGCTCGGCGCGTCCGCCCTCTGGTACCTCACCGACCGCCCGGCGGACGCCGCGTGGCTGCCCGCGGAGGGACGCGGCTGGCTCACGGAGCGGTTGCGGCTCGAGCAGTCCCGCGCCGCGGGAATGCACGGCACGAGCCTGCGGCAGGCCCTGCTCAACGGGGTGGTCTGGCGGCTGGGCCTGCTCTACTTCCTGATCATTGTTGGGCTCTACGGGCAGGGACTCTGGCTGCCGCAGATCATCAAGGGCTCATCGCCATTGAGCGATCTCGCCGTCGGCCTGCTCTCGGCCGCGCCGGCCCTCGCTGCGGCGGTGGCGATGGTCGCGGTCGCGGCGCACTCGGACCGGACCGGGGAACGGCACCTCCACGTGGCGGCGCCCCTCGTGGCCGGCGCCGTGGGCTTCGCCGCGACGGCGGCGACATTGGATGCGCCGCTCCTCGCGACCGCCGCGCTGTCCCTGTCGGCCATGGGCTTCACCAGCGCACTGGGGCCGTTCTGGACGCTCCCCACGACGTTCTTGAGCGGGACCGCGGCCGCGGGAGGAATCGCGCTCATCAACTCGCTCGGCAACGTGGCGGGCTTCGCGGGCCCCTACCTGGTCGGACTCGTCAGGGACGCGACCGGCGGGTACGCCGGCGCGCTGCTCGCCTTCGCCCTCCTCATGCTCGCGGGCGCGGCCCTCGCGCTCGCCCTACGCCGCGCCTCAGGCTAGGTCGGCCGACGCCGCGAAACGCGGCGGGCGCCGAGCCTTGGTCACCTGCTCGTACGCGAACGCGTACTTGATCAGTGCCGCCTCGGTCCACGGCCGCCCGACAAACGAGAGTCCGACCGGCAGCCCGCGCACGTGCCCCATGGGTACCGTGACGTGGGGGTAGCCCGCGACCGCGGCAGGGCTCGAGAAGCTCCCGCCGCCGCCCGGATCGCCGTTCACGAGATCGATCAACGCGGCCGGTCCGCCCGTGGGCGCGATCAGCGCGTCGAGCTGGTGATCGGCCATCACGGTGTCGATCCCTTGGCTGCGCGCGAGTAGGTGATTCTTGTCGAGCGCGCGCAGATAGTCCTGGTCGGTGAGCGACCCCTTGGCCTGCGCCTGAATGAAGATCTCCTGCCCGAAGTACGGCATCTCCTTGTCTTTCGTGCGCTCGTTGAACGCGATCAAGTCCTCGAGCGTCTTCGCGCCGGCGGTGGGAGCCCACTCGCCCAGGTACTTGTTCAG
>DASQAM010000057.1:0-1655 GCA_035635735.1 Gemmatimonadales bacterium
CGTACCCGGTCGGCCGGGTTCAGGATCTTCTCGACCATCTGCGCCCAGCCGCGCAGGTCGGGCTCCTTCGTCTCGAGGTGCAGCCGCCTGCACACTTCCCGGTCGAGTCCCTGCTCGTGCAGCTTGAGCGGGATCTCGTAGATCGACTTCACATCGGGGCTCTCGACCACGCAGCCGAAGTCCACGTTGCAGAACTGCGCGATCTTGCGCTTCAGCTCTTCCGAGAGCGGCCGCTCGGTGCGACACACCAGGATGTCGGGCTGGATCCCGATCTGCATGAGCTCCCGGACGGAGTGTTGGGTCGGCTTGGTCTTGAGCTCGGCGGTGGCGGCGATGAAGGGGACGAGGGTGAGGTGGATGAACAAGGTATTGTCGCGGCCGACCTCCTGGCGGAACTGACGGATCGCTTCCAGGAACGGCAGTGATTCGATGTCGCCCACCGTGCCGCCGATCTCCGTGATCACGACCTCGTGATCGGGCGCAAGGCGACGGATGGAGGCTTTGATCTCGTCCGTGATGTGGGGGATCACCTGCACGGTGGACCCGAGATACTCACCGCGCCGCTCCTTCGTGATCACCGACAGGTAAATCCGGCCGGTCGTGACGTTATTCACCTGCGACAGCGAGCGGTCGATGAACCGCTCGTAGTGACCCAGGTCGAGATCGGTCTCCGCGCCGTCGTCGGTGACGTACACCTCGCCGTGCTGGAACGGTGACATGGTGCCGGGATCCACGTTGATGTAGGGATCGAATTTCTGGATCGTCACCCGGAGGCCGCGCTCCACCAGGAGGCGACCCAGCGAGGCCGCCGCGATGCCCTTGCCAAGAGACGACACGACGCCGCCGGTCACGAAGATGTACTTCGTCGAACTCACGGACTCACCTCCCTCAGTTGGCGGGTCAGCTGTGCTTCCGCATATCGCAGATCGTCGGCGGTGTCGACGCCGGGGGCCGCGGGCCCCGGAAACAGGGTCACGCCGATGGGTATCCCGTGCAGCAGGGGCCGCAGCTGCTCGAGTCGCTCCCACCGCTCCTCCGGGACAGGTGCGAGCCGGATCCAGCGATCCAGCGCCTCCCGGGTGTAGGCGTAGACACCCACGTGCTGGTGGTAGATCACGTCGCGCGCGCCGTCGCGATCGAACGGGATCGGCGCCCGCGAGAAATACACCGCCCGGCCCCGCGAATCGGTCACGACCTTGACACGATTCGGATCACTCGCGAGCGCGCCGTCCAAGTCCCCCGCCGCCGTGCCGATCGGATCCCCGTTCTGCACCCGTGCGACGGCACCGTGCAGCGCGGCGGGCGCGACCAGCGGCTCGTCGCCCTGCACGTTCAGTACCACATCGTATGAACTAAATGATTTACTTCCAATGACTTCGGCGACTCGCTCCGTGCCAGACTGGTGGTCGGCGGAGGTCAGCACCGCCTCGAACCCCGCTCGCTCGACGACCGCGACGATCTCGCGGGCGTCGGTTGCGACCACCAGGCGATCGCACACCCCCGTTTCCACAACTCGCCGGACGACCCAGAGGATGAGGGGTTCGCCTGCCAAAGACAGGAGTGGCTTGCGAGGGAGGCGGCTGGAGCCCAGCCGCGCCGGAACGACGCCGAGGACGGGCACGGGGGAACATACAAAATCCGTGCCGTGGCGTCTA
>DASQAM010000058.1:0-5049 GCA_035635735.1 Gemmatimonadales bacterium
GCGCGGGGCGAGGAGATCGAGGTCGACGCGGCCCCGGACAAGGAACGGTTGGCGTTCCGCGCGCTCTCCGGCTCGAAGGCGTGATCCGCAAGCTTTCCACCGTCATCTGTGTGGGTTCGGTCGTGCTCGCCCCGCGTCTCGCGCGCGCTCAGGGCGAGGCGCCGAGCGTCGCCGCCGCCGCCGTCGCCCCCGACTCTATCGTCGTCATCGGGCTCCGCCGGGTCGACCGCAAGCAAGCGATCGAGCAGAGCGGCCTCGCCCCGGGCAAGGCGCTGGGCTACCGCGACGTGCAGCGCGCCATCCAGGCCCTGTACGCTACGGGCCAGTACGACGACGTCCGGGTGGCGCAGGACACCGTCGGCGGGCGTCAGCTCCTGGTCGTGCGCCTGCACGAGCGCCCCATCCTCGTCAAATGGGCCGTCCGCGGCGTGAGCCGCCTCTCCGAGGGCAGCGTGCGCGACAAGGCCCAGCTGGCCGAAGGCCGGCCGGTCGACCCCGCCGCCGTCGCCCGGGCCCGCGGGCGCATCGACTCCCTGTACCGCGCGCAGGGCTATTACCTCGCCCAGGTCAAGGTGGTCGACGTGTATGAGGGCGATTCGGCGCGTCTGCGGGTCATCTTTGACGTGGACGAGGGCCGGCGCGTCGCGGTGGCGCGCGTGCAGCTCGAGGGCAACACGCACCTAGTGACGGATCAGCTGGTCGGCCAGATGAAGACCCGCCCCGAAGGGTTCTGGTGGTTCCGCTCCGGTGAGTTCGACGACGAAAAGCTGCGCGAGGATCTGCAGGAGCGGCTCCCCAAATTCTACGGCGACCGGGGCTACGTCGATTTCCAGGTGCTCGACGACACCCTGGTCGTGAACGACACGACCGGCAAGGCGACGCTCGTGGTGCGCGTGAGCGAAGGGGAGCCCTACCGCGCGGGCTCGTTCGAGATCGTAGGGAACCGCCGCTTCTCGACGGAAGAGCTGCAACAGCTGTTTCCGTTCAAAGGCGGGGACCGCACAGGCTTCCTGGGGTTGGGTGGGACCCAGCAGGGGCCGACCTACTTCAGCCAGCAAAAGTGGGACGACGCTACACAGCAGCTCCGCACGCTCTACTACAACAACGGCTACATCTACGTGAACGTCCGGCCGGAAGTCATCCGCCGCACGGGCGCCGACGGCAAGCCCGTGGTGGACCTCCGCTGGGCGATCAACGAGGGGCAGCCGGCCATCGTCAACAAGATCGAGATCTCGGGCAACGACGTCACCCACGAGCGCGTGATCCGCGAGGCGATCATCCTGCTCCCGGGTGACGTGTTCCGGCAGGACGCGCTCATCCGGTCGTACCAGAACATCTCGAACCTCGGGTTCTTCCAGCAGCCCTTGCCGTTCCCCGACACGCGCCCCGCCAACGATCAGGGTGACGTGGACGTGATCTTCCGCGTGACCGAGAAGCATACGGGCAACGTCAACTTCGGTGCCTCAGTGGGGCAGGGCACCGGGGTGGGTGGTTTTCTGGGGCTCGACGAACCGAACCTGTTCGGTCAGGGCAAGAAGGGCCACTTCCAGTGGCAGTTCGGCAAGAACATCAGCGACTTCGCCGTTACCTACACCGATCCCGCGATTAAGGAGTCCCGCATCTCGGGAACGCTCGACGTCCACAATACCCGGCTGCGGTACACGATCGCGGACCTCGGGACGCTGCGCCGCCGCGGAGCGAGTCTGCAGTTCGGGTTCCCGGTCTTCAACGATCGCTACACCCGGTTGTTCGTCTCGTACGGCGTCGACGACCAGACGTTCACCGGCGCGAGCACCGGTCTCGCCTCGCTGCGGTGCAACAGCTGCATCCGGTCCACCTTCGGCGTCTCCCTGATGCGGGACACGCGGATCGACCTCCCGTTCCCGACCGGCGGAACGATGCACTCGATCGGGATCTCGCAATCGGGCGGGCCGCTGGGCGGCTCGGGGAACTTCCAGCGACTCGATCTCGAGGGTCGCTGGTACGCTCCGCTCGGCCAGCTGGGCGGCGCGGCCAGCGCGTCGCCCGTCCGGTTCGTGATGGGCCTCTCGACCCGCTCCGGCCTGGTGTTCGGTAACTCGCCCTTCTTCGACCAGCTGTTCACGATGGGCGGCGTGCAGTACGGCATTCCTCTCCGAGGCTACGACGAGTTTTCGATCACGCCGCACGGGTACGACCCGACCGCCACCAGCGGTCAGGCGAGCGCCAACTCGTTCGGCAAGGCGTACCTCGTGATGACGGGCGAGATCGGGGCCCGGCTGTCGCAGATGTTTTACGTCAACGCGTTCTTCGACGCCGGTAACGTGTGGGCGCGCGCCGGCGAGTTCGACCCGACTCGTCTGTACCGGGGCGCCGGCATCGGACTGAGCATCATCTCACCGCTCGGACCCATCGGCATCGACTGGGCGTACGGCTTCGACCGCACCGACGAATTCGGGCGGGCGGCGCCGGCCTTCAAACTGCACTTCAAGCTCGGCAACTTCTTCTGATCGGAGCCCCACGCGATGGGCGCGGCGCTGGACCAGTCGTTCTTCTCTTAGGGAGATCGTTATGAGGCGTGTGGTGACAGTGTGGGCGTGCATCGGCTTCCTCGCAGTCGCTCCGGCCGCGACTCAGGCACGGGCACAGGCGCAGCCGGGGCTCAAGATCGCGTTCATCAGCTCGCAGCAGATTCTCGAGCAGACGCCCGGCTACGCCGCGGCTGAATCCACGTTCAAGAAGGAGTATCAGGGCTTTCAGGACGAAGCACAGAAGCTGAAGCAGCAATTCGACTCGGCTGTCCAGGTGTTCGAAAAGCAGTCCATCGCCCTCTCGTCCAGCGCGAAGCAGGCCAAGCAGAAGGAGCTGCAGCAGCTGCAGCAACGGCTCGAGCAGCGCTCCAGCGAGCTCCAGGATAAGAGCCAGCAGCGTCAGCGCGAGCTGATCCAGCCGATCCAGGCGCGCGTCAACGCCGTGATCCAGGGGCTGCGCGCCGAGGGCAACTACGCGCTGATTTTTGACGCGGACTCGCCCACCAGCAATATCGTCGCCGCCGACCCGAGCCTCGATATCACCCCCAAGGTGATCGAGCGGCTGAAGCAGGCGAAGTAGGGCGCGCCCAGCCCGTGCGCGGCCGGCCGGCGTCGGAAGGCACAGCGGGCAGCGGGGAACCCGGCGGGCGGGGGCCAGGCGCCGCGCGACGCATCAGCGCGCGCGAGATCGCTGCCCTCACGAACGGCAGGCTCGTGGGCGCCCCCGACGTCACGGTCTCCGGCGTCGCGCCGCTGGATCGAGCCGGCCCAGACGACCTCTCATTTCTTGCCGCGAAGCGCTATCTCCAGTATTTTCAACAGTCTAGCGCGGCGATCGTGCTCTGCAAGCCGGACCTCGTGCCGGACGACGCGGGCGCCGGGCCGGCGTGCCGGGTGGTGGTGCGCGATCCCCACGTCGCGCTGCTCTCGGTCATCCCCGTGCTCTATCCCGAGCCGGCCTGGCAGCCGGGGATCCACCGGACCGCGGTGATCGGCGAAGGCGTCGTCTGGCAGGAGCCGGTGGCGATCGGTCCCTACGCGGTGCTCGGCCGGGGCGTGCGCCTCGGCAAGAACGTGCGCATCGGCGCCGCGGCCGTGCTGGGTGACGGCGTGGAGCTCGGTGACGACGTGCAGCTCTTGCCGCAGGTGGTGTGCTACAGCGGCACGATCGTAGGCAACCGCGTCATTCTGCACGCGGGCGTGCGACTCGGCTCGGACGGCTTCGGCTACGTCCCGGGGAAGAACGGCGAGATGCCACGCAAGATTCCCCAGGTGGGTCGCTGCATCATCGGGGACGACGTGGAGATCGGGGCCAACACGACGATCGATCGCGGCAGCGTGGACGACACGGTGGTCGGCCCAGGAACGAAGATCGACAACCTCGTGCAGATCGGGCACAACTGTCGCATCGGCGCGCGCTGCCTCATCGCCGGCCAGGCGGGCATCGCGGGGAGCACCCACGTCGAGGACGACGTCTTCCTCGCGGGCCAGGCGGGACTCGCCGACCACGTGACGATCGGGCGCGGCGCCCGCGTCACGGTGCAGGGGGGCGTGATCGGGGACATCGCACCGGGCGCCACGGTGTCCGGCTACCCGGCGCGTACGCACCGGGAGTTCCTGCGGGCCCAGGGTGCGCTGTACCGGCTCGCTCACATCGTGGACGATCTCGAGGCACTCGTGCGGCCGACCGATGAGTCCCAGCCCTAGGCGCGGCATCAGCAAGAAGACGACCGTCTCGGGGACGGGCCTGCACACCGGGGCCCGTACCGAGGCGACCTTCCTCCCCGCGCCGGCGGGGCAGGGGATCGTATTCAAACGCGTGGACCTCGCCGGGAAGCCTCAGATCCCCGCGCTCCTGTCGGAGGTCGAGGCGGTCGAGCGTCGCACCGCCATCGGCAAGGGAGAGGCCACGATCCACACCGTGGAGCACCTGCTCGCCGCGGTGGCGGCGCACGAGATCGACGATCTCACCGTCGAGCTGTCGGGCCCCGAGCCGCCGATTCTGGACGGCAGCGTCCAGCCCTATTTCGACGCGCTCGAGCATGCCGGCCCGACGGAAACGAGCGGCGAGGCCCTGGTGCTGACGGTCCCGGCGCCGTTCACGGTGAGTGAGGGCGACTCGAGCTACATCGTGGCCCCGGCCAAGGAGCTGCGGCTCACCGTGACCATCGAGTGGCCGCATCCCCTGATCGGGCGCCAGACCGGGAGTTTCACGGTGACGCCGCAGGCGTTCGCGCGGGAGCTCGCGCCGGCCCGGACCTTCGGGTTCACGAGCGAGGTCACGGCGTTGCAGGCAAAAGGCCTGATCAAGGGGGCGTCGTGCGCCAACGCGATCGTGCTGGACGAGCGGGGCCTCGCCAACGGGGGCGAGCTCCGCTGGCCCGACGAGTTCGTGCGCCACAAGGCGGCCGACATCCTCGGCGACCTGGTGCTGACGGGCGGCCGCGTGCGCGCCCACATCGTTGCCACGCGACCGAGCCACGGCGGCAACATCGCCCTGGCGCGGGCGCTGACGCGCGCGGCGCAGCGCGGCGGCGCG
>DASQAM010000059.1:0-5423 GCA_035635735.1 Gemmatimonadales bacterium
ACGCTCCCGACCGCAACGGTCTGGCCCTCGGCGGCGGCGACCTGCCGCAGCACACCGTCCGCGCGCGCCACTAGATCCATCACGGCCTTGTCGGTCTCGACCTCGGCCAGTGTCTCACCCGTCTTCACCGGGTCCCCGTCCCGCTTGTGCCACTTCACCACGCGCCCCTCCTCCATCGTGGGAGAAAGCGCTTCCATATAGACATTGGTGGCCACAGGCGTCAGTCGAGGTAGAGGACCCGGCGCGCCGCCGCGACCACGCGGTCGGCGGACGGCTTCGCGAGGCGCTCGAGCTGCTTGTTGTAGGGCATCGGGACGTCGGCCTGCGTGACCCGCAGCACCGGAGCATCCAGCTGGTCGAACGCCTCGCGCTGGATGATGTCCACGACCTGCGCCCCGATTCCGGCGTGGGGCCAACCTTCCTCGATCACGACCGCGCGGTTGGTGCGCGCGACCGAGGCGACGATCGCCTCCTCGTCGAGCGGGCGCAACGATCGCAGGTCCAGCACTTCCGCCGACACGCCTTCGCGCTCGGCCAGCTGCTCGGCGGCCTTGAGGGACACTGCGACCGTCTTCGAGTGGCAGATGAACGTGACATCGCGCCCCGGCCGCTTGACGTCCGCCCGGCCGATCGGGACGAGGTGCTCGCCCTCCGGCACCTCACCCTTGAGGTTGTACAGCATCTCGCCCTCGAGCACGATCACGGGGTTGTTGTCCCGGATCGCTGACTTCAGGAGGCCCTTCGCGTCCGCTGGCGTGGCGGGGGCTACGACCTTCAGGCCCGGGATGTGGGACAGCCAGGAGTCCCATGCCTGTGAATGTTGCGCCGCGAGCTGCAGCGCCGCGCCGTTGGGGCCGCGAAACACGATCGGGATCGGGATCTGGCCGCCCGACTCGTACAGGATCTTCGCCGCGGAGTTGACGATCTGATCGAGGGCGAGCAGGGCGAAATTCCACGTCATGAACTCGATCACCGGGCGCAGGCCCGCCATGGCCGCACCCACCCCGATCCCGGCGAACCCCAGCTCGGCGATCGGCGTGTCCACGATTCGCTTCGGCCCGAACTCCTCCAGCAGGCCACGGCTCACCTTGTAGGCGCCCTGGTAGACGCCGACTTCCTCACCCATGAGGAACACGTCGGGGTCGCGTTGCATCTCCTCGCGCAGCGCCTGGTTGAGGGCGTCGCGGTACGTGAGCGTCGCCATCAATCGGCCAACACGTGGGTCGTGAGCTCGGCGGGATCGGGATCGGGGCTCTGATCGGCGAAGCGCACCGCCTCCTCGGTCTCCGCGCGTACCTCGGCATCGAGGGCGTCCAGCCCCGCCTCATCCAGCACGCCCTCCTCCTTGAGCTTGCCGGCAAGCTGTGAGATCGGGTCGCGTTTGCGCTGCTCTTCTACTTCTTCCTTGGTGCGGTACACGCCGTGCAACGGGTCGGACATCGAGTGGCCCATGAACCGGTAGGTCCGAACCTCGAGCAGGGTCGGGTGGCCGCCCTTGCGCGCGCGCTCGGCGGCCCGCCGCGTCGCCTCGTACACGGCCAGGACGTCCATGCCGTTCACGAGCTCCGCCGCCACGTCGTAGCTGCAGGCGTGCTCCACGACGTCCGTGACGGCCGCGACTCGCTCGAATGCCGTGCCCATGCCGTACCGGTTGTTCTCGCACAGAAAGATCACGGGCAGCTTGTAGACGGAGGCCATGTTCAGCGTCTCGTGGAAGGCACCGATGTTGACCGCCGCCTCGCCGAAGTAGCAGATGCAGACCTGGTCGCCTCCCCGGTAGCGGATCGCGAATCCGAGGCCGGCGGCGAGCGGGATGTGGCCGCCGACGATCCCGTGACCGCCCATGAACCGCCTCCCGGCGTCGAACAGGTGCATCGAGCCACCCTTCCCCTTCGAGCAGCCCGTTGCCTTGCCGAACAGCTCGGCCATCAGCGCGTTCGCCGGCACTCCTCGCGCGAGCGCCTGCCCGTGCTCGCGGTACGACGAAATCACGTAGTCGTCCTGGCGCAACGCGGCGAGCGAGCCGACCGCCACCGCTTCCTGGCCGATGTAGAGGTGACAAAACCCCCCGATCTTGCCTAAGGCGTACGCTTCGGCGGCCTTCTCTTCGAAGCGGCGGATCAGGAGCATCTGGCGCAGCAGGCGCCGCTCCAGCTCGCGCTGGGCAGGCGTGTCGGTGGTCTGGGCGGTGGCCGTGGCCATGGCGATCGGTGAGCGGTCTAACGGGTGGCGGTCGCTCGCTCGACCTGCTCCCACGCGTGGTAGCTCGAGCGCACCAACGGGCCGGCTTCTACGTGATGGTAGCCCATCTCGAGGCCGTGGCGGCGGAGCGCGGCGAACTCGTCGGGCGTGTAGTACCGCGCGATCGGGAGATGCTGGCTCGAGGGACGCAGGTACTGGCCGATGGTCAAGATGTCCACGTCCTGCGCGCGCAGGTCCCGCATGGCCACCAGCAGCTCATCCCACTCCTCCCCCAGCCCGCACATGATCCCCGACTTCGTGAGCGTGCCGGCGTCCATCTCCTTGGCCCGTCGCAGCAGCTCGAGCGCCCGGGAATACCGGCCGCCTGGTCTCGCCAGCCGGTACAGTCGCTCGATGGTCTCGAGGTTGTGGTTCAGGATGTCGGGTTTCGCGTCGACCACGATACGCAGCGCCCGCTCACTCCCCTTGAAGTCCGGGATCAACACTTCCACCGAGGTCCCGGGCCGCCGGCGGCGGATCTCGGCGATCGACGCCGCGAACATTTCGGCGCCACCGTTCGGCAGATCGTCCCGGTCAACGCTGGTGATGACGACGTGCCGGAGGTCCATCTGTTCGACTGCGGCGGCGAGCCGGGCAGGCTCGTCCGTGTCGAGTGCGGTCGGGGTCCCGTGCGCGACGGCGCAGTATGCACAGTTCCGCGTGCACACATCACCCAGGATCATGAACGTGGCCGCCCGGTGCTCCCAGCACTCTCCGATGTTGGGACAATGGGCTTCCTCGCACACCGTGTGGAGCTTCAAGTCCCTCATGAGGTGCTTCAGGGAGAGGTAGTTAGGCCCGCCCGGTGCCGGGACTTTGAGCCAGGCTGGCTTGCGGGCGGTCAGGTGGGTGAGCGTGTCGGCCATGAGGATTCTGAAGATAGTCGCCGCGGAGGGGTGGCAAAAGACTGAATTTCAACTAGACGGTTGATCGCCCTTTGGCCGCTCCCGCTGCTTTAGGCGCCGCAACTCCTCCTCCAGGTCCGTTGTGGTGGACAGCATACCATCGGCGATCTCGGCGATCTCCTCGGCCTCCTTCCAGTGGCGCTCGAGCTCGTCGACCTCGGCGCGCTCGTCCACCGCCATTTCGAGCGCGAGACGCCGCTCCGCGCCTAGACTGCGTAGCGTGAGTTCACGGCGGGCCACGTCACTGATCAGCCGGTCGGGCCCGCCGGCAGTCTCGACCAGTCGGGCGGCGTCCTCGACGCGTTGCCGGCTGCCGCGAGCGAGGGCGAGATAGGTGAGTCCCTGCCGCAGCGCGGCCTGCGCGTCCGGGCCCACGAGCATTGCCCCTTCGGTGCGGCAGGTGGGGCAGCTCAAGATCAGAGCGACGTCCGCCTGCGCCTGCCGCACCACCCGCGCGTATGCCACATGCTTGGCCTGCAGGTTGAGCACGCTCCCGCAGCGCTCGCAAATCGGCGGCTCGACGAGGCTCACCCGTCGCCGGCCGATGATGCCGGTGTACATCATGCGCGCGAAGTTGGGCATGTTCCACACGAACACGCCCAGCGAGCCGCCTGCCGCTACATTGACCGCCACCGCGAGGCCCACGGCGGCGACGGTGACGGGTATGACGAACTTGAGTTGCTCGCGGCGCCGCGCCTTGAGCCGCTCGCCGTAGCGCCACGTCGCGAACTCCATGCGGCGTGGCTTCCCGACTCGCACCAGGTCGTAGCTCTGCCACCGGATCAGGGCGACGTGCTCGGTGGCGGCGGCCAGGCGGCCGCCGTTCGCGGCGCGCGCTAGTGCTTCGATCTGTTCGAGGCGATCGTCGAGTGGAGCCAGGTTCCAGCGTGAGCACTTCGGACAGATCACCCAAAGGCGACCTTTCCACTCATCGAACGCGAGCCGCCGTCCGACGCCGAGCCCCGAAGGGCCGCCGTCGCCGTCGAGCTTGCCGTTGCAGAAGGCGCAGGTTCGGTACATAAAAGTCAGGGAGCGGGGAACACGGAGCGGGGAGCAGGACGTCCCGGTCCGTCAGATGGTCCAACTCCCTGCTCCCGGCTCCCTCAATGGAATCTATCCACGCGCAACGCGGCGATGTCCGAGTCTGTCTCGCCCGTGGTGAGGAGGTCGGCAACGATCTCCCCCGTCAGCGCCGCGAGCAGGATGCCGCTGCGTCCATGCCCCGTCGCGTACCACAATCGCTCCACGTCGGGGTCCCGGCCGAGGATGGGCCGCCCGTCGGGGGTGGCGGGACGGAGTCCGGCCCACATGCGCTGCACCGGCTGCGTCATGAGGGCCGGCAGCAGTCGGACGGCGCCGCGGAAAATTTGGGCGAGCCCCTCGTTCGTGACCCGCGCGTCGTACCCCGCCCGTTCCATCGTGCTGCCGAGGACGGCGTCGCTGCCGCGCGCGAGGACGTAGCCGTGGTCGTGATAGAGAATCGCTGGCGGGCAGTCGTCGGGCCACGCGGTGGTGGCCATCTGGCCCCGCAGCGGCTCGACGGGCAAGGGGCGCGGCAGTCCGCGGATTTGCGGTGACCATACGCCCGCCGCGAGCACCACGTGCTCCACGGGGACGGTTCCGCGGGCGGTGACGACCCCGGTCACGCGGCCTTGCGCGATCGCGAGCGCCTCGACTTTCTCGGCGTAGAGGGTGGCACCCAGGCGGCGGGCGTCCGCCAGGCAGGCGCGGGTCAGCGCCTGCGGGTCCAGCGCGCCGTCCTCAGGGGCGAGCAGCGCACCCTGGCAGTCGGGTGCCGCGCCGGGCCAGCGCTCGCGTACCTCGTCCCCCTCCAGCCAGTCGCACCGGAGACCGGACTGCCGCTGCCGGGCCACCTCTTCCTTGAGGCGGTTGGCCGCCGCCTCGTCGAACGCCACGGCTGCGATCCCGGAGCGCCAAAACCCGATGTCGATACCGGTGGTCTCCCGAAGGGCAGGGGCGAGCGGTTCGTACGAGTCCCGGGCGCGCACGGAAAGCCCCACCAGCACGTCTTCGGCGGGCTCGATTTGGGCCGCCAGCATCCCGGCGGACGCCGGCGACGCGGCGGCGGGGTCGGGGCCGGGCTCGAAGATGGCGACTTCCAGGCCTCGCAGGGCAGCGGCGCGGGCGCACGCCGCCCCCACCGCACCGCCGCCTACGATCGCGACCTCGACGGCCTTCACCGTCTGGCGTCCTCCTGAAACCTGCTGCTACATTGCGACGTACGGCCCGAGCGTCGGGCCACACGGAGGAATCCGC
>DASQAM010000060.1:0-5558 GCA_035635735.1 Gemmatimonadales bacterium
GCATCCCGCCTCCCGACAGTACGTCCTCGCGGTTCGTCGGAATCACCGGAAGCTCGGCGAGCTTTCCGTTGTCGAACAGCTGCCGCCACTCCTCTCCAACCGAGGCGGGATCGCGCAGGTATTGCTCGTACATGACCTGCACGAAGGCGGCGTTGTGCGTGCCGAAGACGAACTCGCTCACCGCTACAATTTAATCAAATGGTGAGGGAGATTCTTCCGATTCAACACCACTCCATTGGCGGCGGCGTCTAATGAGTCCGCGGCTCAAGCCGCGACTCGGCACTGCCGGTAAACCGGCGTGATGCTCCAATCGGCCCGCCCGTTTACGGGCGGGGCTCGCGGTCAGGCGGACCAGCACGGTGGGATAGCCGCGATAGTGATCGGTCGTGTCGCTTCCAGCTACTAGGAGACCCGTCTCGTCTTCCGCCGCATGAAGTCCATCAGGATGAACTGCCCCAGCGTCATCGTGTTCGTGAAATAGGCCTTTCCGCGGCAGATCGCCGATACCTTCTTCACGAATTCCACGAGACTCCGGTCCCGCGCGAGCATGAAGGTGTTGATCATGATCCCGGAGCGCCGGCACAGCGCCACCTCCCGGTACGTGGCCTGGAGGATCTGGGGGTCGAGCCCCATCGAGTTCACGTAGATCCGCCCGTCCGGGAGTGTGAGCGCGGACGGCTTCCCGTCGGTGATCATGATGATCTGGCGCATGTCCTTGCGCTGCGACAGGAGCATGCGACGCGACAGCTTGAGCCCCTCCGCGGTGTTCGTGTGGTACGGCCCCACCTGGGCGCGGGCCAGCTGGGCGAGCGGGATCTCCTCGGCCGTGTCGTGGAACAGCACCACGCGCAGCGTGTCGCCCGGGAACTGCGTGCGGATCAGGTGCGTGAGAGCCAGCGCCACTTTCTTGGCCGGTGTGAAGCGGTCCTCGCCGTACAGGATCATGGAGTGCGAGCAGTCGAGCATCAGCACCGTTGCCGACGACGAGCGGTACTCCGCCTGGTGCACCATGAGGTCGTCGTACTCGAGGTTGATCGGCACGCCCAGGCCCTCGCGCTGCAGCGCGTTCGTGAGCGTGGCGTTCACGTCGAGGTTGAGCGTGTCACCGTACTGGTAGGGCTTGCTGACCGCCTCGGCCTCGACGCCGGTCGCGAGGTGCTCGGTCTCGTGCGCCCCGAAGCTCGACTTGCCGATGCTTCCCAGCAGGTGTTTCAAGGTGCGGTAGCCGAGAAAATCGATGCCCTTCTCGGTGAGGTTGAACTGCACCTGCTGAGCCGCTTCCTTGGCCATCCCGCCCGGACCGAACAACGGCTGCTGGCCCGCGGGCACCTTGGGCGCCTCGGTCACGTTCAAGTAGCCCTCGTCGATCAGCTTCTGAACGATCTTGTCGAGCAGCTCCCCCAGCTGGCGCTCGAGATCGGCGTCGCGCGTCGCGTCGCCGGTCGATTCGCCGCGCAACACCTTGAGCATTTCGGGCGTCAGCTGGCCCGAGTCCATGAGCGCCTGGAGGATCGCCTGCCGCAGGGCGTCGAGCGAGCGGTCGGATTCCTCCTCGCCGAACTCGCCCCAGAACGGATGCGAGTACGCGCCTCCGGCGAAGCCGGACTGGAGGAGAAAGTCGGCGAGCTGATCGAGCAGGGCCTGGAGGTTCACCGTATCGGCCAGCTCGGGGAGGTAGCGGCTGTACGTCGTGTATTTCATCGGGCTCCCTACCCGAAATATCGGGCGGCGGCGAGCTTTCCCGCAATGGACGAAGCCCCCGCCGCGCGCGCGTTTCGCCTCGGAGCGCTTTCTCACCGCAACTTCCGGCTCTTCCTCTTCGGTCAGGGCATCTCGCTCATCGGGACCTGGATGCAGTCGGTCGCGCTCGGCTGGCTGGTGCTCGACATCACCAACTCGCCGTTCGCCGTCGGGCTGACGCAAGCGCTCCGCTCCCTGGGCGTGCTGCTGTTCACGCTGTACGCGGGTGTCGTCGTGGATCGCGTGGACAAGCGTCGCCTCATCGTGTGGACACAGGCTCTGCAGATGCTCGAGGCGTTGGCGCTGGCCGTGCTCGTGTGGACCGGCAGGGTCACGACGTGGCAGGTGATGGTGCTGGCGGTGTTCTTCGGCGTCGTCAACGCGTTCGACATTCCCGCCCGCCAGGCGTTCATCGTGGAGCTCGTCGGCAAAGAGGATCTCATGAACGCGATCGCGCTCAACTCGTCCATGTTCAACGCCGCCCGGATCGTCGGCCCGGCCGTCGCGGGAGTGTTGATCGGGGTCGCCGGCGTCGGCATGTGCTTCTTCCTGAACGGCGTGAGCTACGTCGCCGTGATCGCCTGCCTCCTCGCCATGCGGCTCCGGCCGTTCGTGACGCGTCCTATGCCCTCCTCGGCCTGGGAGGGCGTCGGTCAGGCCGTAGCGTTCATCCGGGGCGACGCCCGGGTGTGGGCGCTGGTCGCCTTGGTGGCGGTGTTCAGCGTGCTGGGGTTCCCGTTCATCGTGCTGATGCCGGTGATTGCTCGGGACGTACTGCACACTGACGCGCGCGGGTACGGCCTGCTGATGGCGGCGGTCGGCATCGGAGCCATGCTTGGGGCTCTGGGACTCGCCGTCCAAGGGCCACGGGTCCGTAAGGGTGTGGTCCTGCTGGGCGGCGGCGCGGCGTTCGGGTTACTCCTGGTGGTGTTCGCGGCCGTGCGCACCATCGGCGTGGCGCTCGCGCTTCAGGCGCTGGCCGGCTGCGCGATGATCGTCACCACGGCGCTCGCCAACACCATGCTGCAGACCCTCGTGCCCGACGAGCTGCGGGGTCGGGTGATGGCGTTCTACGCCTTCGTGTTCGTGGGGATGGCGCCGCTGGGCGCTTTCCAGGCGGGCCTCATCGCGGAGCATACGGGCGCGCCCATCGCCATCGCTCTGGGCGGAGCGGGATGTCTCATCGCCGTGGGGTTGGCGGCCTGGCAGGTGCCGGCGCTGCGAAGAACGACGTAGAGGAGGTTGATCGCATACGGAACAACCTCCTCTAACCTCCCCAACCTCCCTGACCTCGCCTATAGCAGTCGTCTCAGCTTCAGCGTCACCCGGATGGTGTCCGCGTCGCGTCGCAGCACGAGCCGGTGCACCGCGCCATCGGCGCGCAGAGCCTTCCGAGCGTCGCTCAGGTTCCCCTCGGCGACCCCGCGTCCGTCGATCAGCAGCAGCTCGTCGCCCACGGCGATCCCCGCGTCCGCGCTCGGGCTCCGGGGGATGACATAATCCACCACGATGTGTGCGAGCCCCGGTCCCCGGGCGGCGAGCCGCAGCCCGCTCATGTCGAAGTCGCACAGCGAGCCGTCGCCGGGTCCGGGCTCGACGATGGCGCGGCGGCCGACGTAGTCGACGATCAGACGCGATCCCTCGAACACCGAGTTGCCGATGACGCCGTCGATGTCCGTTCGCGCCAGGAAGCCCTTGTACTCGCCACCCAATCCTGTCGTAGGCGACGGGACCTTCACGCCGCCGAGCCGGAGCTGCTGCAGACGGACGATGGTTCCGTGGAGATCGCCGACCAGACCCGTACCGATGGGCGCCTCGATGGCCGGCGCCACGCGGCCCAGGCCGTGCTGTTGTGCGAATGGGGTGGTGAGAATCAGGCACAGACCCGACGCCCCCGTATCGAGCAGCAGGCGGGCGGGGATGGGGCGGCGGCCCCGGACCTCGAGCTGTGCGCGCAGCAGCGGGAGGTCCGCGTCCGCGCTGAATGGCACTGTCGCGCCGGTACCCGTGTAGCGGTACGCCCGGGGGTCGAACAACCGCACGCGCCGCTGCCGATAGTCGATCTCCACGGCGTAGTGTTGCAGCACGTCGTGCCCCACGAGGCCCACCTGGAGCCGCCCGCTCGCCTCGCTCAGTCCGGTGAGGGGGTACAGGGCCACCCGGTAGTGCACCAGCGCGAGCTCCCCGAGGCGAATCGTGTCCACGACGGCGGTCGCTGCAGCGGACTCGGGAACGATCCCGACGTTCTTGGCCCAGGCCGGGTCGAGCCCGGTGCGGGAGAGGCCGGTGTCGAGCATCAGCCAGGCGGAGTCGCCGTTGATCACCGCGGGCACATAGATCGCGCCGCCGTAGGCGTCGAACGGGACCACCGCCACCGGGGAGACCGGGGTAGCTGGCGGACCGTGCCAGCAGGCGAGCGAGAGATACGCCGCGAGCGCCGCCGACCGGAAGGGGGCCGCTGTCCTCAACGCCAATTCCGCCTGCGCGCTCCCGCGACGACCAGCGCGGCCGCTCCGTCGATTCCCAGCTTCCCCGTGTTGACCACCATGTCGTAGTTCACGACGTCCTGGCGATGCCGTCGATAGTAGGTCTTCACGTAGTGGTCGCGCTGCCGGTCCGTTTCGTCCACGACCTTCTCCACCTCCGCGGGGTTCACCCCCAGGCGTTCGACCGCGTGCTTCATGCGCCATTGCTTCGGGGCGACGACGTACACGTGTAGCGCGTCGGGTCGCTGCGCGAGGACCGCCTGCGCGCCCCGACCCACCAGGACGATCCGGCCCTGCGCCGCCGCTTCCGCGATCACCCGTTCGGTCAGCTGGACGATCGCCGCTTCGTCCGGTTCGACGCGCGGCACGCCGGCGGTCGCGATGAACATTTCGGGGGATCCGGCTGCGAGGGTGCTCGCGAGACGCTCCAACAGCCCCGGCGCCCGCTCCTCGCGCTGGGCTACCGCGTCGGGGGGCAGTCCCGCCCGCCGCGCGACTTCGTCCACGAACTCGTTGTCGATCACGTCCCACCGGAGCTCCGCCGCCACGAGGCGCGCGACCTCGGAGCCACCCGAGGCGTACTGCCGAGTGATCGTGATGACCGGCGGCGCCATCTCAGGGCTTCAGGTTCTTGCGCAGGTCGCCGATGTTGAGCAGTGGCAGCCCGCCCTCGGTGGGGACGAAGATGATCAAGTTGCTCGAGCCCTTCATGTCGTGCAGCACTTCGATCCATTGCTTGGTGAGCGCTTCGGGGGAGAGCGTCTGGTTGAGGAGCCGCTGCTGCTCGGTTTGGAGGCGGGCGACCTCGACCCGGTGGCGCTCCGTCTCGATCTGCTGCTCCTGCGCGATCTTGTTGTTGATCGCCTGCACCACCTGGGGCGGGGGCTGCAGGTCACGGAGAAAGAAGGCCGTCACCGTCGCGATCCGGAAGTTCCCGCCGCCGGCGCGGGGCCTCGTCACGAGGGCGGAGTCGACCAGCCCCTCCATCGTGTTCGCGATTTGGGTGCGCTTGGAGATGTCGTTGATCGAGTACTGCACCATGCCGTCGCGCACCCCTTTGCGGATGGCGTTGAGCACCGCGCCGCGGATCTGGTCTTCGTTGCCGATCTCCGTGAAGATCTTGGGCGACTGCATCGGGTCGATCTGCCAGCGGATCGACACTTCAACGTGCATCCCCATCTGCTCGCTCGACAGGGCCTCGATGGCTTCGATCTGCTCTCCGTGTGTCGGCCACTGCTCTTCGCGCGTCGAGTACCTCTCGATGACTGACCACGGCACCACGAGGCGGATCCCCGCGAGCAGCGGCGCGGGATCCACGTACCCGAAGGCGTG
>DASQAM010000061.1:0-1611 GCA_035635735.1 Gemmatimonadales bacterium
GCAAGCCACGAACGCGGCCGTCCACCTCTGCCGGTGTTGCCGGCGGGATGCTCGTCACGCCGGATTCACTAGAGCCGCGTGAGGTCCAGCCGAGCAGGAATCCAATGAAGAGGAACACCGGGACTAGCCAGACGGGCATCAGGGAGCCCCCCGGGTCAGGGACGGACCACAACCTCGCGCTGTAGCGTCACGCCGCTGCCGTCAAAACGCCGGCCGTGGAACCGCACGACCCCCGTCCCGGGGGCGGCGAAGGTCAGCTCTATGGAGCGGGGCGATGCACGCAGAACGGCGATGCAGACCGTTCCCGGGCCCGGCAAGAGCTCATACGGTGTGACGTTCGCCAGCAGCCCGTTGGTCGATACGTCGGCCCCGTCGGGTTGATCGCAGGCGCCGCCGAACGTGGTGACGGTCGCGAGGAACGGGACCCCCACGTGTACGGTGTCGGCCACGACGACGGGAGGGATCCCGGTACCACCGTTGTCAATCACCGCGACGACGCGCCGCGAACTTACCCCGGCCGGAGTGCGACAGCCCAAAGGCGCCGCAGCAAGCAGGAGCGCCAGGAGGTACGGGCGAGCGAAGGCAGGTCGGGATTGCGTGCTCACACCTGGAATATACCCCCCGTCGAACGGATCGCGCCTAGGCGCCCCCAGCTTCGCAAGCGGTGGGGAGGCTACGGAGCCGTAAGGTGGGCCGTGTGGCCCTTTCGGCCCGTGGTGCTGAACGCGGCGACGCGGACCGTGCCGCGGAACGGGATCGGACCGCGCACCAAGGCGCTGCGCACGGTGGGCTCGCTGCCGTCGGTCGTGTAGCGCAAGGCGAAGCCCGGTAACTCCTGGCTACAGTAGACCACGCCGCCTTCGGCCTTGAGACCGGGGGTGGGGATCCGGTAGTTGACGCCCGGGATCTCCCGATCGAGTCGCGGCAGCTCGCGCTGGCCGACTACGTTGACAAAGCGGGACCAGGCCTCGCGGTACAGGGACTCGGACTTGGCGGGGTCACGCTCCCGGGCCCAATCCGGATCGGGCGCCCACGCCCGCTCGGCCAGGCCGAACAACTTCGGCAGCATCATGTACTCGAGGCGCCCGTCGCCACCCAGCGTCTCCGACCACAGGTTACCTTGGATCCCCACGATGTGAGCCCGACCGTAGTCGGTGAGCCGATCCTTGCCGACGAACACGGCGGGATCGACCCGCACGTTGCGGTAGTAGTCGAATGGGATGAAATCGAACGGCTTGCGGAGATCCACGTAGCCGCCCCAGTCGAGCCCCGTCTCCTCCGGATTCTCGTTCCAGGCGAGATCGAAGTAGAGATTGCTCACGGGACTCAAGACCACGTCGTAGCCGCCGTTCGCGAGCCGGTAGGCGAGGTCCTCGGCGCCCCCGCCGGGGACGTTGTTCCAGACGTAGGCACGCCAGCCGCGCGCGGCGAAGTCGGGATTGGGAATGTTCGTCTGTTGCCCGCCACGCTGCGTCTTGCGTACCGCGATCTCCTCCCAGCCCGAGGGGAGGAGGCCCCCCTCCTGTGCCTTGAGGATCTGCGCCACCCGGCCATAGAAGACAAACCAGAGATCATCGACACTCGCGAGATCGTGCGCCTTCAAGTAAGTCT
>DASQAM010000062.1:0-1885 GCA_035635735.1 Gemmatimonadales bacterium
GGACGAGCGGACCACGTCGTCCACTTCCTTGGCGGACGGCCAAATGTCGCGGAGGTAGACGGGCTTCCCGTCTTTGCCCGTCCCCAGGGCCTCCGACTGAACGTCGAGATCGATCCGCCCCGCGAGCGCGTACGCCACGACCAGCGGCGGGGACGCGAGGTAGTTCGCCCGCACTTCCTGCTGGATGCGGCCCTCGAAGTTGCGGTTCCCCGACAGTACCGCGCACACCACCAGCTCCCCCTCCGCGACCGCGGCCGACACGGCCTCAGGGAGGGGCCCCGAGTTGCCGATGCAGGTGGTGCAGCCGTAGCCCACCAGGTGGAACCGCAGCTGCTCGAGATACTGCATCAGGCCCGCCTGCTGGAGGTAGTCCGTCACTACCTTCGACCCGGGCGCGAGGCTGGTCTTCACCCACGGCTGTGACTTGAGGCCCTTTTCCACGGCTTTCTTTGCGACGAGGCCCGCGGCGATCATCACCGAGGGATTCGACGTGTTGGTGCAGCTCGTGATCGCGGCGATCACGACGGAGCCGTGCCGCAGCTTGCAGTCCACGCCATCGAGCTGCACGTCGACGTGGGTACGATGCCGGGGCGGCGCTTCCGCCACCGTCGCGACGTGGCCGCCCTCGGCCTCCCAGCGCCCCGAGTTCACGGGCGGCGCGATCGGCGACGTGGGCTTGACCAGGGCCGGGAGCGCGAGCTGGAAGTTCCGGGGCAGATCGCGCAGCGACACCCGGTCCTGCGGCCGCCGCGGTCCGGCGAGGCTCGGCTCGACCGTCGAGAGGTCGAGCGAGAGCGTGTCGGAGTACAGGGGCTCGGCCGTGGTGCCCGAGTGAAACAGGCCCTGCTCCTTCATGTACGCCTCGACCAGCTGCACCTGTTCCTTCGGCCGGCCGGTGAACTCGAGGTAGCGCAGGGTCTCCTGATCCACCGGGAAGATCCCCACGGTGGCGCCGTACTCGGGCGCCATGTTCCCGATGGTCGCGCGATCGGCGAGGGGCAGGGTGGCGATCCCGGGGCCGTAGAACTCCACGAACTTTCCCACCACGCCCTTCTTGCGGAGCATCTCCGTCACGGTCAGCACGAGGTCGGTCGCGGTCGCGCCCTCGCTGAGCTTTCCGGTGAGCCGGAAGCCCACGACCTGCGGGATGAGCATGGAGACCGGCTGTCCCAGCATCGCGGCTTCCGCCTCGATCCCCCCCACGCCCCAGCCGAGCACGCCGAGCCCATTGATCATCGTGGTGTGCGAGTCCGTGCCCACGAGCGTGTCGGGATAGGCCTGCGGCGTGCGGCCTTCGGTCGTGCACACCACCCGCGCCAGGTACTCGAGGTTGACCTGATGGACGATGCCGGTATCGGGCGGCACGACGCGGAATCCCTGGAACGTTCGCTGCGCCCACCGCAGCAGAGCATACCGCTCGCGGTTGCGCTGGAACTCGAGGTCGGCATTCACCTGGAACGCGGTGGGTGTGCCGAACTCGTCCACGATCACGGAGTGATCGATCACGAGCTCGGCGGGGAGCAGCGGGTTGACCTTTGTGGGGTCGCCGCCCATACCCTGCATCGCGTCGCGCATGGCGGCCAAATCCACGACCGCCGGAACGCCGGTGAAGTCCTGCATGAGGACCCGCGCCGGCATGAACGCGATCTCGTCGTCGGGCGTCTTGGTGGGCTCCCAGCGCGCGAGGCGCTCGATTTCCGCGGGTGTTACCGTGCGCCCGTCCTCCCGGCGCAACAGGTTCTCCAGCAGGATGCGGAGCGAGTACGGGAGGCGAGCGACCGGGAGGCCGCGCCGCTCGAGCGCGTCCAGGCGGAAGATCTCGAAGGTGCCGCCGGCGGTCTTGAGCGGCGCCCGGGCTCCGAAGCTGTTCGTCGTCGTCATTCCA
>DASQAM010000063.1:0-6368 GCA_035635735.1 Gemmatimonadales bacterium
CGAGATCACGGCGCTGCAGGCCGGGGGCGTGAGCGTCATGCGGCTGGCGGCGCCGGTGCTCGCGGGCGCGACCGGCGTCGCCCTGCTGTCGTTCTTGTGGAACGACCAGCTGCTCCCCCGCACCAACCACGAGCTCCGCACCCTGCAGGTGGACATCGCGCGTAAGAAGCCGTCGCTGACGCTCAAGGAGCAGGTGATCAACGAAGTGGTCGCGGGGCAGACCTTCCTGCGCGCCTCCCGCATCGACGGCAATACGAACAAGCTCAAAGACGTGACGCTGTACGACCTCAGCGACGCCGAGCGCCGGCGCATCATCACGGCGGACAGCGGGCGGATGGCGTACTCCGCGGGCGGGCGGGACCTGTTCCTGACCCTCCTGGATGGCGACATCGAGGAGGTGAACCGCACGGACCCGACGCAGTTCAACCGGACGTTCTTTCGCACCAACCGGATGCGGGTTTCGGGCGTGGGGAACATCTTCACCCAGACGGAGCACGACACCTACAAGAGCGACCGCGAGATGTCCACGTGCGAGATGCGCCAGGCCGCGACGGCGGCGCGCCGCGACGTCACCCGCGCGGGCGCAGACGCGCGCCTGGTGATCGAAAACGACCTGCGGCGGCTCGTGGGCCTCCTCCCCCTGGGCGGGCCGCCAGAGCCGTACGAGCCCGACACAGCGCCCCCGGGACTGTACTGCCGGGCGCTACGCCGGCTCGCCGGTTGGCTGCTGCCGGGCGAGGCCGAGGCCCAGACCCCACGAGCCGCGGCGCCGCAGTCCAACCTCAACCCCGTGAGCCAGTTGTTCGTCACGCCGGGCGCGGGCGTCGCCGAGGAGCAGCGCGTGCGCGACGCCCGGACGCGTGCGGCCACCTACGAGGTCGAGATTCAGAAGAAACTGGCCATCGCGACCGCGTGCCTGGTCTTCGCGCTGGTGGGCATCCCCGTGGCGCTGCGGTTCCAGCGCGGCGGCGTGGGACTGGTCATCGGGATGAGCGTGGGCGTATTCACCGTGTACTACGTCGGACTGATCGCCGGCGAAGAGCTCGGCGACCGGCTGATCGTGTCGCCCTTCGTCGCGATGTGGACGCCCAACCTGATCTTCGCGACGGCCGGGGTGTTCGGCCTGTGGCGCATCCGGAAGCCCGGGAACGCCCCCCACGGGGGCGACTGGAGCGACATCTTCGATCCGGCGCTGCGCGTGCTGCGTTGGCCCGCCGCTTTGCTCCTGGCGCGGTGGCGCAGCGCCCCATGAGCACGCTCGATCGCTACGTACTGCGCGAGTGGGCCAAGGTGTGCCTGTTCGCGGCGTTGGGATTCCCCTTCCTCGTCATGGTCATCGACCTGACCGACAAGCTCGACACGTATCTGGGCCGGGGGATCCCGAAGCTGCGGGTCGCGTACTCATACCTGTTCTTTCTCCCCGAGACGATCTCGCTCGTCCTCCCGGTCGCGGTGCTGTTCGCGGTCGTGTTCACGGTGGGCACGCTGGGTCGATACTCGGAGCTCACGGCGGCGAAGGCTTCGGGGATCTCGTTCCACCGGGTGGTGCGACCGCTGCTCGTGGCGTCGCTCGCCGTGGTGCTCCTGGACCTGGGCCTCACGGAGCTCGCGCCGGGGGCCTCGGCCCGGCGCGCCGAGCTGCTGGGCGAGAAAACCGCCCGGCCGACCATTTCGCGCTTCTCGCCCTTCGTATACCGGGCGGACAGCGGGTGGGTGTACTCGATCCGCTCGCTCGAGCTGCGGGCGAGCGGTGCGGAGATGCGGGATCCGATCATGGAGCGCGGGGGAACGGGGGAGGATTACCCGACGATCCTGGTCGCGGCGCAGCGCGCGACGTACGACACGGCGCGGACCGCGCGCCGCTGGACGCTCGCCAAAGGGGCGGTTCGCTACCTGCTCGGCCCCGGGCGCGAGACGACCTTCCAGTTCGACTCCCTCAGGATCACGACGCTGCGCGAGACGCCCACGGCCTTGCTCGCCGAGCCCAAGGCGCCGGACGAGATGCGCTATGCGGAGCTGGGGCGCTACGTGGACGCGCTGGCGCGCTCCGGCTCGGACACGAGGAAGCTGCGCGTGGAGCAGGCGCTCAAGCTGTCGGTGCCGTTCGCCTGCATCATCATCGCGCTATTCGGCGCGCCGCTCGCGATTTCCACGCCCCGGAGCGGCACCGCGTGGGGCGTGGCGGTGTGCCTCGCGACCACTTTCGTGGATCTCCTCATGTTCCAGCTGTCGAAGGCCGTGGGCCAGGGCGGGGCGCTGCCGCCGACCTTCGCGGCGTGGATGCCCAACGTGCTGTTCGGCGCGGCGGGCGTGTGGTTGTGGAGGAAAGCGCGGACGTAACACCGCGTCCTTGACGCGCTTCCCACCCCGGTTCACTTTCTGCTCCGTTGCGCAGCACCGATCACCCCTCAGGCTTTTGCAAGGGAGACATCCGCCTATGCGCTGGATCGTTAGCGCGCCGCGCGCCGTCGCCGCGGCAATGGTGTTCTCGATGCTGCTGGCCCCTCCCCCGCTCCGGGCTCAGGGCGTGACGACGGGGGCGATCACGGGCAAGGTCACGGATGCCAGCGGCCAGCCGGTTGTCCTCGCCGACGTGCGGATCGTCAACCGGAGCACGGGCTTCACAACCAGTACGCGCACGCGAGAGAACGGCCTGTTCCTCGTACAAGGCCTCGAGGTGGGCGGACCGTACACGGTGACGGTGCGCGCCATCGGTCAGCAACCGTTCCAGCGGGACAATGTGGACGTCGAGCTCTCCGTGGCGACGCGGGTGGACGTCAAGCTCACGGGCCAGGCGGTGCAGCTCGAAGGGATCGTCGTGGCGGGGGCCGTGACCCCCGATTTCTCCCCGACCCGTCAGGGCGTGGGCACCCAGATTTCCGACTCCTTGGTGCGCCGCATTCCGACGTTCAGCCGCGACTTCGTGGACCAGCTCAAGCTGTCACCGCGCGTAATAGCCGTGCCCAACGCGGCGCCGAGCGGCGGCGGTGCCTACAACCGCTACAACACGATCACGGTCGACGGCGCCAACCAGAGCGAGCGCTTCAACCTGGCGGCGACCAACGGGGTGCCCGGCGGCAGCGCCAGCGGCAAGATCGTGTCCCTGGACGCCGTGAAAGAGTTTCGCGTGGCTTTCACGCCGACCGACGTGCGCCAAGGCAACTTCGCCGGCATGCTCGTGAACGCGGTCACCAAGAACGGTACGAACGAGTTTCACGGGGGTGCGAGCTACACGTACCGGAGCAACACGGACGTACTCGGGCTCCACCTCGTCGGCGAGAATCTCCGTGTTTCGCCGTTCGACGTGAAGCAGTACAGCTTCTACATCGGCGGGCCGATCATCCGCGATCGGCTGCACTTTTTTATCGCTCCCGAATTCCAGGAGCGCACCAGGCCTGCGACGGGGTCGTACTACAACGGCACGCAGCCCTCACCCGCGCCCGACACCCCGCCAGTCCCGCTCGACAGTCTCACGCGCATCGCCAACTTCATGCAGAGCACCTACAACTTCAACGTCGGAACCACCGGTGTCGTCAACCTCGACAACCCGCTGAGGAACCTGTTCGGCCGGATCGACTTCCAGATCTCACCCGTACATCGCTTCGTGCTGCGCCAAATCATCAACCACGACGAGGACGGCTCGTTCCTGCGCAACATCAACTCCTATAACAACTCGCCCCTCAACCAGAACAGCGGGTTCCGCTTCGGCTCGAATCAGTTCACGCGAGTGGCAAAGAACAATTCCACGACCGCGCAGCTCTACTCCAATTTCGCGGGGGGTTTGTCTAACGAGCTGATTGTCGGCTACAGCACGATCAACGACGCGCGTAATGTCCCAGTGCGGGCGCCCGAGGTGGGCGTCGGCGTCAACATGGGTGGTACTGTGCGCGCCGTCACGTTCGGGACTGAGCAGTTCTCGCCCGACAATCTGCTCGATCAGAAGATCTTCGAGGCCGTGAACAACCTCACGATTCCCAAGGGCGCGCACACGTTTACCGTGGGCGGCCGCTTGGACTTCACCCACATCTTCAACAACTTCGCGCAGGGCGAGTTCGGCGTGTACACGTTCCCGACCATCGCGGCCCTCGAAGCGGGCAGGCCGAGCGGCTATGCCGTCGCGTATGCCAACAGCCGGAATCCCTCGGACATTCCCGCAGACTTTCACGTTCGCATGTACAGCCTGTACGGCCAGGATCAGTGGGCGGTGAACAACCGCTTGACGATCACGGCCGGTCTGCGCGCCGACATCCCCAGCCTGCCCGACCACCCGTCCCAGAACGACACGCTAACGGCGGCGTTCGCTGCCGCCGGCCTGCCGGGCGTGCGCACTGATGTCGTGGCCAAAACCCGCGTGTTGTTCTCACCGCGCCTCGGCTTCAACTACGACCCGACCGGCGATCAGCGCAACCAGATCCGGGGCAACGTCGGCATCTACACGGGGCCACCGCCCTACATCATGCTCGGCAACGCGTACGCCAACACGGGGCTCGGCCTCGTGCGGCTCAGCTGTACGGGCGGGGTCAGCGACTCCGTTCCGGTGTTTACGATGGATGCGAACGCGCTCCCGACCGCGTGCCGCGGGCAGCAGCCGCCCGCCGCGGGGCGAGCCGGCACCGTGGGCGTCAATCTCACCGACCCGAACTTCAAGTATCCGCAGTATTTCGGGCTGTCGGGTGGGTTCGACCGGTTGCTGCCGTACGGGTTCGTGCTGACGGTCGAGGGCCTGTACCGTAAGGCGATCAACGGCGTGCTGATCCGCGACCTGAACATCAAGGGCCCGCGCCTGGTCGGCGGGCAGCCGTATACAGATCGCGATGGCCGGGTGCTGTACGCCGATACGATCTCCGCCACCGGCGCGGTCACGGACACAAACCAGATCTGGGTGAGGTCTCTCCGCGGCGTCGGCTTTTCCGAGGGCGCGATCCAGGTCACCAACCAATCGAAGGACTTCAACTACTCGGTGTCGGCGCAGGTGACCCGGCGCTTCTCCGACCGGTTCGAGGGCATGGTGGCCTACACCTACACCAAGTCCGAGGACATCCAGAGCCTCACGTCGGACCGCGCCATCTCCAACTGGCGCAACGGCCGTCAGCTGTCCGAAGCACATGAGGATCTCCAGACATCCAACTCGGTGTTCTCGCGCCCGGGCCGCTTTGTCGCCTACGGGACGTATACCGCGCCGTGGAAGACCGTGAGCACGGACGTCACGGTGTACTACGAGCGCACGTCCGGCTTCCCGATCAGCTACGTCGCGAACGGGGACCTGAACGGCGACGGGTACAACGGCAACGACCTGCTCTACATCCCGCACGACGCCACGAACCCAAGTGAGATGCGGATCGGCACCGGCGTGGACGGGGCCTTCGTGCAAAACGTGGCGGCAGCACAGGCGTTCAACCGGTTCATCGACGCCCAGCCGTGCCTGGCCGAGCAGCGCGGTCACATCATGAAGCGCGACAGCTGCCGCAGCCCTGCGCAGGACCGGCTCGACATCTCCGTCCGGCAGTCGATCCCGCAGTACCGGGGGCACCAGCTCGCGCTGCAGCTCGACATCTTCAATTTCCTCAACTTCCTGAACAAGAACTGGGGCCAGATCCAGCTGCCGACGCTCAGCCCGACGTTCCCCGATCAGCGGGCGCTGAGTCAGACCGGACGCAACGCGGGCCCGCTGAGCCAGTCGATCCCGACGTTCACGTTTGACAACAAGCTGTACGACCCGGCGACCGGAGCCCCGAAGCCGTTCGACGGCAGGATCAGCAGTGTGTACCAGATCCAACTGACGTTGAAGTACTCGTTCTGAGAAAGTCGTAGATGGGTGTCAAGCAACGGGGGTGCGGCTCATCCGCACCCCCGTCGTCGTTTACCACGGCACCCCAATGCGCGTCACCCGCGTATCAAACCGGCCCCTGCGCCTGGCGGTCGCGCAGCCACCACCAGTACACCGGCACGCCGAGCAAAATGCCGCCGAACGCGAGCCCCGTCCCGCCGGGATGCTCGCGCAGCGCGTTGCCGAGAATGAGGAACGTGGCGACCACGAAGAGGAGCGGCACCACGGGATAGCCCCACACGCGCACCGGGCGCGGGCGGTCGGGCTGCCGGCGCCGCAACACGAACACCGCCGCGGCCGCCAGGGCGTAAAACGGGAAAATCGCGACCACGAACTGGTCGGCCAGCTGCTCGTAGTTCAGGAACAACACCCACACCACGCCGAGGACGGCGGTCACCACGATCGACACCGAAGGCGTCTTGAAGCGGGGATGCACGCGGGCCACGGCCTTGAAGAGCATGCCGTCGTCGGCCATCGCGAAGAAGATGCGGGGCGAGGTGAGAATCGATCCGAGCAGCGTGCTGAACGTCGCGACCATCAC